>CAZEMN010000001.1:0-3575 GCA_964513335.1 uncultured Zetaproteobacteria bacterium
AGGCATGGAAGACCGAGGAAAGATTGGTATCCAGCACCTGCTGCCATTCTTCCGGCTTCATACGCATGGAAATATTATCGCGCGTGATTCCTGCATTATTCACCAGCACGTCCAGCCGACCAAAATCCTTTGCGGTTTGAGTGATAAAATTCTGAAGCGACTCCCTGTCGCGCACATCAACAGCGGCTGGCTTTACTTCAACACCATATTGAGCGTGAATGTTATCGGCCGCCTGTTTGATCGTATCTTCGCGGGTACCACAGATAGCCAGGCGGTATCCGGAAGCAGCCAGCCCGCTGGCAATCGCATATCCAATACCCCGGCTTGCACCAGTCACCACCGCAACGCGTGATTCACTCATGAATTACCTCCTGCCATTTGTTCCAGAGCGCAAGACAGATTGTCGGGCGTATCAACGGGACAAACCGTAAAACGCCTGTCAATGCGGCGCACAATACCCGACAAGACCTTGCCGGGTCCCATTTCCACACCGTGGCACACACCCATACGGGCCATGCGGCAGATGGTTTCTGTCCAGCGCACGGGTGACACCAGTTGCTGCACCAGTGCCTCTTTGATTTCATCCGGTTCCTCAAGGGGGGAAGCCAGTGCATTACTCCAAACGGGTATTTTCGGTATTTTAATTTCGACATCCTTCAGCCGCTTTTTCATGGCATCAGCAGCCGGCTGCATCAACGGCGTATGCGAAGGCGCGCTCACCTGTAAAGGAATCGCACGCCGCGCGCCTGCATCTTTAGCCCGTTCCATCATGCGATTCACGGCTGCCGTATGGCCAGCCACAACCAGTTGCCCCGGACAATTGTAGTTGGCGGGCCAGACTTTTTCAGCATCCGTAGAGACTTCATGACACAAACTTTTCGCCTGATCATCATCAAGCCCCAGAATCACGGACATACGTCCTACACCCTCCGGAACAGCTTCAGTCATAACATGCCCCCGAAAAGCGACCAGAACGAGGGCATCAGAGAAAGACAGGCTACCTGCGGCAACCAACGCTGAATATTCACCCAGACTGTGTCCCGCAGCATGTTTGGCTTGCGCACCATCCCGTTGCTCCCACAAGCGGAGCAAGGCTGTGGAAGCCGTAAGCAATGCGGGTTGGGTGTATTCGGTTTGATTCAGTTTCTCATTCGGGTTATCACGAGTCAGTTTATGCATATCATAGCCAAGCACATCCGAGGCTTCGGTAAACGTATCGGCAACCACCTGTTCCGTATCGAGAAACTCACGGAGCATGCCCCGGCTTTGAGAACCCTGACCCGGAAACAGGAACGCGAGTTCTGAACTCAACCCTTGGTCCAGCGTAACAGATTAGCACCCCAGACAAATCCCGCGCCAAATGCTTCCAGCAGTATGAGCTGGCCTTCCTTTATCTTCCCTTCACGATAATACGTATTGAGAGCCAAAGGAACACTGGCCGATGACGTATTGGCATGTTTATCCACCGTAATAGCAATACGTTCGGTCCCAAGTTTCAACTTTTTTGCTGTAGCATTGATAATACGGATATTGGCCTGATGCGGAACCAGCCAATCCAGGTCGGATGCATCGACGCGGCAGTGATTCAATACCTGCTCAACCACCTCACTCAGTTTATTGACCGCAATGCGAAACACCTCATTGCCACGCATTTCGACCGCAGCCACACCAGCCGCATCAATACGCATATCCGGCATATCAGGACTCGCTCCGGGATGGGGATGTTTGGCCATCAACAAGGGCCGATAGGAACCATCAGCGTTCAGCACAGAGCCCATGACACCCCCTTCCTCGCCCATGTGCTCAAGCACAACGGCCCCCGCGCCGTCACCAAACAGCACGCAGGTCGAACGATCCTTCCAGTCAAGGATGCGGGACATGGATTCTGCCCCGATCAGCAGAACACGGCGAAACATGCCTGCCTGCATCATACCCGTGATTTGCGCCAGCCCATACACAAAACCGGAGCATACGGCCTGAATATCCCATACAGGAAAGCCGGATGCTCCCAATTTGGCCTGCACAACAGCCGCAGTCGAGGGAAAAATCATATCCGGCGTAGTGGTTGCCACCACCAATGCGTCCAGATCAGAGGGCTTCAGCCCGGCATCATCGAGTGCCTGTCTGGCTGCTTCCACAGCAAGGTCCGACGTATGCTGATTTTCGCCAATAATATGCCGTTCCCGTATGCCCGTACGTTCCACGATCCAGTCATCCGTAGTGTCCACCAGTGATGCCAGTTCGGCATTTGTAAGGATACGCTCCGGAAGATAGCCGCCAACGCCGGTGATATGCACATGCGGCATCATTAGTTCTCCGTCCATTGATTCATGGCTTCAACAGTATACTCCCTGAGGTTCGAATCCACTTCCCGATGAGCAACCATAATTGCACGAACAAATGCGCGGGTATTCGCACCACCATGGCTTTTAACCACAATCCCGTTCAACCCAAGTAACGGGGCACCATTATATTCCGCGGGATCAATTTTTGATTTGAGACGTTTTAATGCATCCCGAGCCAGCAGAGTCCCCATTTTTGCACTCAAACTGCCACTTAGCTCACTGCGCAGGTTATGTATGATAAAGCGTGCAACGCCTTCCATGGTCTTGAGCGCCACATTGCCTACAAACCCGTCACAAACCACCACATCCACGGTATCAAGAAAGAGGGCCGTGCCCTCCACATTGCCCACAAAATTTAAATCCATTTCCCTGATCTCTGCTGCCGCGACTTTAACGACATCCGTTCCCTTGATGTCTTCGGAACCGATATTGAGCAAACCGATACGTGGCGAGTCCATGCCCTCCGCTGCCTGCATGTAACAGGAACCCATCACGGCAAATTGCACCAGATGCTCGGATGAGCTATCTACATTGGCACCCGCATCCAGCAACAGCGTCTGGCCATCAATGGCCGGAATCATGGAAGCAATAGCCGGGCGATCCACGTCAGGAAGTGTTTTCAGGATAAACTTGGATATCGCCATCAGGGCACCGGTATTGCCCGCGCTGACCAGCGCATCCCAATGCCCGTCACGCACTTGCCGTGCGCCAACATGAATGGAGGAATCCTTCTTGCGCCGCAATGCTATGGCCGGAGACTCACACATATCAATCGTTTGGGCTGCCGGAATCACCTCTACCCGGCCCGCTATGCCTGCCGCATTCAATGCCGGAGTGAGGATTTCGGGCTGCCCAACAACACCCAACTCAATCGAGCCTTCTTCGTTGGGACTTTTCCCGTCGGACAGGATTTGCTGGAGCGCTTCGATGACGACCTGTGGCGCATTATCACCGCCGTGACCGTCAATAAGGATGCGGGACAAGGAACTCAGGCCTCGTCTGTTGCGATAACCTCACGGCCCTTGTAATGACCGCAATGCGGGCACACGTGATGCGGACGCATCATCTCGCCGCAATTCGGACATTCGCTCATTGCAGATACACCCACACGATCATGCGCACGGCGCATATTGCGTTTGGAAGTACTCGTTTTTCTTTTTGGAACTGCCATTTCACTCTCCTGTTTCTACCCGGCGGAATATTTAGCCTGAACTATTCATGAATACTGCC
>CAZEMN010000001.1:3675-14251 GCA_964513335.1 uncultured Zetaproteobacteria bacterium
TGCAAACAAAGGCCCGGCGCAATCATCGCAGCGATTCATGAATGGTTCAGTCTAGCCGCCATGGACTATTACTGCTTCACGATATTCTTCAACATCGAAAACGGGTGACCTCCATCCTCGGCCGCACATCCGCAAGATGCCCGATTCAGGTCGATGCCGCAACGCGGGCACAATCCCTTGCATTCCGGTCGGCACGCCACGTTCTGTGGCCAGACCAGCCATATTTCTTCGCGCAGCACATCCACCAGGTTAATCTGCCCCGGCGGCGGCAGCACATTTTCATCACCGCTGTCTGCATCATCGCAGGATTCCATGCGGAAAATGCGCGTCAGAGTCCGGGAAATCGTATGCTCGACAGGACCATTACAGCGGCAACAAATACAGCGGATGGAAATGCTCCAGCGCCCACCCAGATGGTAACAGCCACCCTTATGCTCCAGCACGACATCCCAGTCCGCATCCGAACACCCACGTGGCAATGCTGCAATATCACCGCAACTGTCATCCTGTAAATCTGCTGCACGGAATTTACCATGCCAGTGCCAGCCGGATGCCGGTATGTTCTGCAACTGAACCTGCAAGAGACTTCCCATACTCATCTCCTTGCCGCCTCTGTTTTCCATACAGGGGCAAAAGGTTGCGGCATTATGGTGATGCGACGGCCTCGGTCAAGCCGTGAAAATCATGAAGGAAGTGACTTATTACCCACCATTCAGCTATACTCAGAATGACTTGCTCGCGTAAGTTCACGACTTGCGGAGCCGACCCTGCTAAAAAGAAAAGGAGATACTCATGCCGGTTTTGTGCTTCCTGCTACTGCTTCTGATCGCCTTTATGGTGCTGGCCTTTATCCGTGCCTCACTTCCCGTATGGACGGGAGCAACCGCTTTAATCCTGGTCACCGTAACTGCTCTGAATGCGCTGCCAACAGTATTTCTTGTGCTTACATGGCTAATTATTGCGCTGATTTTTGTCCCATTGAACGTCCCCCCCCTCCGCCGTAGCCTCATCAGCAAGCACTTGCTGCCTTTGCTCAAAGAAGCCATGCCATCCATGTCCGACACTGAGCAGCAGGCACTGGAGGCCGGAACCACATGGTGGGATGCCGAGCTGTTTTCCGGCAAACCGGACTGGAACGTTCTGCTTGATCAGCCAGCACCGAAACTGAGCAAGGAAGAACAGGCTTTTCTTGATGGCCCTGTGGAGAAATTGTGTGGCATGCTCGACGACTGGGAAATCAACCACACGCTGCACGACTTGCCTCCCAGGGTATGGAAATTCATCAAATCGAAGGGTTTCTTCGGCATGATTATCCCCAAAGAGTTCGGTGGTCTGGGATTTTCCGCCCAGGCACATTCCGCCGTGGTGATGAAGGTTGCCAGCCGCAGTAGCACGGCAGCCGTGACAGTCATGGTCCCCAATTCGCTGGGGCCGGGACAGTTATTGATGAATTACGGCACGGAGGAACAAAAGGGCCATTATCTGCCGCGTCTGGCCAGAGGTGAAGATGTTCCCTGCTTTGCGCTGACCAGCCCATGGGCCGGCAGTGATGCCGCGGCGATGCGCGACACCGGTATTGTCTGCAAGCAAACGTTCAAGGGTAAAAAGAATGTGCTGGGGATTCGGCTAAACTGGGAAAAACGTTATATCACACTGGCCCCGGTGGCTACCGTGCTGGGCTTGGCCTTCAAGCTGTTCGACCCGGATCATTTACTGAGCAAAGAGGAGGACAGAGGCATCACCTTGGCTTTGATCCCCACCGATACGCCGGGCGTGGAGATTGGCAAGCGCCATCTGCCGCTGGAACAGGCGTTCCAGAATGGACCTGTGATGGGGCACGACGTGTTTATCCCGCTGGAGTGGATTATCGGTGGCGTGGACTATGTTGGTCAGGGTTGGCGCATGCTAATGGAATGCCTTGCCGACGGACGCTCGATTTCCCTGCCGTCACTTTCCGCCGGTGCGGGAAAATTATGCGTACGCGCAACCGGCGCCTACGCCCGCATCCGCCGCCAGTTCAAAATCCCCATTGGTCGCATGGAGGGAGTGGAAGAAGCCCTGGCGCGCATTGCCGGAAACGCCTATGCCATGGATGCCACGCGCCAGATGACCGCCAATGCGGTGGATCAGGGCGAGAAACCCTCCGTAATTTCAGCCATTGCCAAATATCATTGCACGGAACGCATGCGGCAGGTCGTGAACGATGCCATGGACGTATTTGGCGGCACGGCCATTATTATGGGGCCTATGAACCTGTTGGCACGCACGTATGAAGCCATTCCGATCAGCATTACGGTGGAAGGCGCGAACATCCTGACCCGTAGCCTCATCATTTTCGGACAAGGTGTGATTCGCTGCCATCCGTATCTACTGAAGGAGATTCAGGCGGCAAATGAAGAAAATGAATCCGCAGCATTGGAGGCATTTGATCGCGCCCTGTTTGCCCACATCGGCTTCGTCGGCAGCAACAAGGTTCGCAGCCTGCTGTTAGGCCTGACGGGCGGCTGGCTGGCCCGACCACCCATCACCGGCCCGGCCCGCAAATATGCCCGACACATTGAACGTTTGAGCGCCAATCTGGCCTTTGTCTCTGACATTACGCTGGCCATCCTGGGTGGCGCATTGAAACGCAAGGAGACATTATCCGCCCGGTTGGGCGATGTGCTGGCTCAACTGTACATCGCCTCGGCGACCATCAAACACTTTGAAAATCAGGGTCAGCATGAAGAAGATATCCCCTACCTGCAATGGGCATGCGAGGATGCATTGTATCGGGCCCAGCAGCAGCTTGATGGCTTCCTGAGTAATTTTCCAAACCGATGGGTAGGCAGGCTATTACGCCCCGTCGTTTTCCCCTTGGGTAAACCCTATGCACCGCCCGGTGATGCACTTGGACACCGCATTGCCGCTTCCATTCTGGAACCGGGCGAAACACGGGATCGTCTGACCAACGGTATTTATATCACAGACAAGCCTGATGACCCACTGGGACGCATTGAACATGCCCTTGAAACAGTGGTTGATGCCACTGAAGCGGAAGAAAAATTGCACCGCGCGCAAAAAGCAGGGGTTGTCACCACCCTTGATGACGAAACTGCCATCACGGAACTGCGCAAGGCCAATCTGGTCAATGAGGAAGAAGAAGCACTGTTGCGCAAGGCTGCCCAATCGGTCTGGCAGGCGATTGTTGTAGATTCGTTTGACCCGGAGGAACTGTAAATTTTCCGTATATTCCAGATCGACTTTGCCCTCTACTATGAACTAAATGACAGATAGTTCTGGTTATCTCAAATGTCCGTTTGTGGCCAAAAACAGCGGGCATTCATTCAGTCTCAACTTCTGTCCATCGTGATCGAACAACATTTATTATCTAAATCTTTCATATGCCTCTTTTCCCTTTAAATTACCTAAATCGGCAGAGCGTTTCGCATCTTTTACAGCAGACTTTCTATCACCACTACGATAATAAGCCCCACCGCGTTCAAGGTAAGCTTTCCCATTGTTTGGGTTTAATGCGATAAATTCATCCCAGTACTTAATGATTTTTTTCCATTCATTACGTTGTGCAAGTGCATAATCAATTAATATGTAATGGTCGATATTATTCGGTTCAAGTTTGATTGAATTGTTGAGGTCTTGAATTGCGAGATCAATGTTATTTTGTGCTAAGTATGCCCTTGCTCTTCTATAGTATGTAGAAGCATCGTTTGGCTGAAGGCGCAAGGCATAGTCATACTTATCAATTTCAGAGGACTTGTTTGTGTTATTTCTTAACTCATATCCTTGCCTTACAAGCTTATTTGCCATCCATTTTCGAAGTTCTTGGATGGATTGGTCACCTGGGTCAAGTTTAGAAGCATATAGAATGTCCTCGGTTGCTTGTCTGTGTTGATTCAATTGGCTAAGAGTGTTTGCGCGCCAATAATAATATTTTGCATTCTCAGGGTATATCTCAATCGCACGATTAAGGTCATTGAGAGACTTTTGATAGTTCTTTTGCCTAAAGCTGTTTTTGCCTCTTTCGTAAAGTCTTACATGGTACTCACCAAAACTAAGTGCTTTGGTATAAAGCTTTTCAGCCGTGTTGTATGCTCCAGAAATGGCCTGCATGTCTGCGGCATCAGCATAAATATCTCCTCCCAATAATTTTATCTTTGGATTTTCTTTTGTGTAAACTTGTGATTGCTCAACAAATGATTGCATTTTTTCGTAGGATCCTCCCCAACGAGGCGTAAGAGAGTTGAGATATGAAGCTCTCACTACATAAGTTGCCGGGTTTATTTTAAGTGCTTTTGTTAGTACAGCTTTAGTTTCAATTTCATTACCAAGAGTATTTGTGATGCTGATCAAAAGGCTATATGGAACCATGGACTGATTGTTAATAGCTAAGGCGGAAGCAATATCTTCCTTTGCTTTGTTTAAATAAGTCAACATTTCCTGCATCTGTTCCTTCTTCGTTTCACTGGCCCACTTAGTGCCTCTGGATAGCCACCCCAAACGATAATAATATTTAGCTCTAGCCAGGTAAGGCTGATATTTATTGGGTGTGCTTTTGACCCAAGCGTTAAACAATGCTTCATATGTTTTATCTTTAATCTCAAAGGCCCTATATGCAGTAAATAAACTTCGTTCTTCTGATATGTTGGAATCGGCGGATACTTGATATTGTTCTAAGAATTTATTTAAAGCACTAAATTCTTTCTGCTCCAGCAAATCCCGTAACTTTAAAATAATACTCGAAGGATATGTTGGTGTGGACTTGGTTTTTCCAACCAACCTGCTTGGCAAAACACCTTGGTTCTTTTTATTAAAGGTAGATGGAGGTGGCTTATCACTAAATTGAGTGTGCCCATTTTTATCTACCCACTTATATATTTGTGCATCAGAATGCTGAGCGCCAATAAAAATCAAACAAATTAATATTACTTTATACATATTAACAACCTCTGCAACGCCAATATCTATTAGGGCTGATCTCTCATCGTTTTGATCAGGTTGAATAGCTAGTTTTTATTTGGCATCTCCCGAATACCCCAATATTTAAATTCAGAAAATCCACACCCCAAATTAAAATTATGCTGCATCGATCAGCATAGAAAGAATTTGATGGTGGACTCAGGCTATGTGCACGAATGCCTCCCGGCATTGTCAGCGATGAGTATTACCACGTTATACCTAGGCCATAAGGAATATCATAATTACTGAGTCCTGCCGCTGTAAATCGCCTCCATTAATTTATCACCCAGAAATGCATTCGGTAAGGCCCCCCACTGTTGCAGCATTTTTATACGTTCAGCACTACGAAGCGCATCATCTTTTTCGCCTTCTTTGAGATAACCCAATCCCGCTTTGTAAAACCAGTCGGTGGCAGCAGCAGCGCTTTGTTGCACGCCTCTCCCTTCCGCATACATCGTGCCCAGATTGAATTGAGCCGAAGCGATATTCTGGTCGGCGGCTTTGCGGTACCATTTTACGGCTTCGGCCTCATCTTTCCCGACACCTGCACCATGGCTGTATATAGCGCCAAGATAGAGTTGAGCTGTAGCAAAACCTTGCTCGGCGGACTTGCGGTATAATTTCATGGCCTCGGCATGGTCACGCCGAATACCAATGCCGGACTCGTACATTAATCCCAGATAAAACCGGGCCTTGGGATATCCTTGCTCAGCCGCCAGGCGATACCATTTGATGGCTTCAACATTGTCTTGTCGAACGCCATCACCATTTCTGTACATGAATCCCAAACGCATTTGTGCCTGGATGTTCCCCTGTTCAGCCGCCAGGCGGTACCATTTGGCGGCATTATTATCGTTCTTCTGAACGCCCAGGCCCTTGTGATACATCTGGCCGACAAGGTATTGAGCCTCGATATCACCTCGTTTTGCCAATGTTATAGTGTGTTGAAATGTAGCTTCATCGTCTCTTGCTACGGCAGGCGCGTTGTTACGTACGGGCGTGGAGATTTGTGAACGAACCGGAATAACCTTGCTTTGTTTCGGCATCCTGTGTTGCCTGGTTTTAACCGTTCTGGACCTGCGAGCAGTTTTACGCAGTTTCGCTTCTGCTGCATGTAATCTTGCTTCAGTTTCGCGCAGCTTTGCCACCGATTCATGAGGCTCACTCATATCGTAATAATCAATAAAATCGAGTGAATTAATATCACTGACAGCCTGACTGAATGCCTCGGTATTCCGGCCGAATGTGTCAAGGCTCCAGAAATTGAGCCAGTACCACTTTCCCGCTTCCATCTTCATACGCCGGGTGTGTTGCATGCCCAACCTGACGCCGAGCACAACCCATGCATGCTCAATGATATGAGTCCCCGGTGATAACTCGATGACATAATAACCATCATGAGTCACCTCAAGTGTTCTTTTGGCGTCAATAATTACCCGATTATGGCCCGCTATGCCCCCCAGTCCTTCACGATACAAATACAGCAGCGCATGGCCTTCCGGCACCTTGAAGTTTCTGGCGATATCCTCATACCGGCTGATCGGCGTGGAAGCACAACCGGCAAGGAAAAGTAGTATTAATAAACAACACTTAAATCTGTCAGGAATCACGACTTCTCCCACTTATCAGTACACAATGTACAACCGTAACGCCAATGCCTGGCATTGGCAAAACCAACGGATTGCGGATTAACCTCGGAAATAGTCTCAAACCGGCATTGGCAGACTATGCCTTGAAAACAAGGCAACCCGCCGGAATCCGGTTATTCCTCGCGGCGCAGCACCAGACAGGATAATGGTGGCAGCGTAATACGCACCGAATGCGGCTGTCCCATCCAGGCCACATCTTCAGAGGACACACCGCCGCCGTTGCCCATATTTGAGCCCCCGTAGATTTCCACATCGGTATTCATGATTTCCTTGTAAAAACCAGACTCCGGTACGCCCAAACGATAGTCATAGCGTGGCACCGGTGTCAGGTTCAGAATCACACAGACTGCCCCGCCGTTTTTATCGCGCCGGATATAACTGAGCGTGGACTGCGAGGCGTCATTGCAATCAATCCACTGGAAGCCGTGCGCCTCGAAATCCACCTCATGCAATGCCGGAATCTCCCGGGACAGATGATTCAGATCGCGCACCAGCAGTTGCAGGCCGCGGTGTGGCATGAAATTGGCCTGATCCCAATCCATACTGACGCTATCCTTCCATTCTCCCCACTGACCGAATTCCAGGCCCATAAACATCAGCTTCTTGCCCGGATGGGTGTACATGTAGCCGTACAGAGCGCGCAGATTGGCGAACTTCTGCCAGTCGTCGCCCGGCATCTTCTGCGGCATGCTGCCCTTGCCATGCACCACCTCGTCATGTGAAAACGGCAGGATGAAGTTCTCGGTATAGGCGTAAATCTGAGAGAAGGTCACTTCACCGTGGTGATAGCTGCGATGCACCGGATCCTCTTCCATATAAGCGAGCGTATCGTTCATCCAGCCCATATTCCATTTCATCGTGAAGCCGAGACCGCCCAGATACGTCGGGCGGCTGACCATCGAGAATGAGGTAGATTCCTCAGCCATCGTTACCGCGCCGGGGAATCGCTCATGCACCAGATGATTGAACTGCTTGAGAAACTCAATGGCCTCGAGATTCTCACGACCGCCATACTGGTTCGGTATCCACTCACCCTCTTCACGCGAATAATCCAGATACAGCATGGAGGCCACGGCATCGACGCGCAGGCCGTCGATATGGTATTTATCGAGCCAGAACAGCGCGGAGGCAATGAGAAAATTGCGCACTTCATTTCGCCCGAAGTTGAAGATGTATGTACCCCAGTCCTTGTGCTCACCCAGACGAGGATCCGCATGCTCATAAAGCGGCGTGCCATCGAAGCGCGCAAGGCCGTGCGAATCCTTGGGAAAATGCGCCGGCACCCAGTCAAGGAACACGCCAATGCCGTGCGTATGGCAATGATCCACGAAGTAGCGGAAATCATCGGGTATGCCGAAACGGCTGGTTGGCGCAAAATAACCCACCGTCTGGTAACCCCATGAGCCGTCAAACGGATGCTCGGTAATCGGCATCAACTCAATGTGGGTGAATCCCATCCATCCACAATATTCGACCAGTTGATGCGCCAGATCACGGTAATTCAGATAATGTTCATTGGCCTTGCGCCATGAACCCAGGTGTACCTCGTAGATATTGACAGGCTTGTCCATCGGCGGGCCATAGGCCCGTCGCGCATCCATCCACTCGGTATCGGACCACTGATACTGTTTAGGATTATGCACGACGCAGGCGGTAGCCGGGCGTACCTCCATCTGCTGCGCATACGGATCCACCTTGAGCAGGATATCACCCGACTGGGTGCGAATCTCGAACTTGTACAACTCACCCTCGCACAAACCCGGCACAAACAGCTCCCAGACGCCGGAAGCCCCGCGCACACGCATCGGATGCTCACGCCCATCCCAGTGATTGAAATTACCGACCACTGACACGCGGCTGGCATTGGGCGCCCAAACAGCGAAGGACACGCCGGAAACGCCTTCATGCTCTCGTACATGCGCACCAAGCAAGCGGTACTTCTCAAAATGATGTCCCTCGCCAATCAAATGTAAGTCCATGTCACCCAAAATCGGTGGGAAATGATACGGATCGTCAATCTCCCATCGATGGCCTTCAGAATTCTCCAGCCGCAGACGATAAGCATCCTCAAAGCCCATTTTTGGAAGGTTCGCCTCAAACATACCGTCCTGATGGATGCGCTTCATCGGTACGGCTCTCCCTTCCTGTGGCAACACCCATGCTTTTTTGGCGCGCGGGAAAAGGGCACGAATTACCACTCCGCCCTTTTCGGCTTTATGCCTTCCAAGGTATTCAAAAGGATCGTGACTTCTCGCTTCAAGAATACTATACATCTGTTCTTTATTGCTCATGGTCCATCCTGTGTTCAGGTAATAACGGTGGGGCAATCACGCCCGGTCAGTTCATGCAGGCGCGAAATCTCGTTGGCCGCGTCAATCATACCAGCCAGCGCATCCTGTGCATCCATATCGTGCTTTGACGCATCCGCCTCATAGGATTCAAGATAGATGCGAATGGTCGCGCCACTCGTGCCGGTGCCGGAAAGCCGGAATATGATGCGCGAACCATCTTCAAACAGCACGCGCACACCCTGATTGCGGCTGACACTGCCGTCCATCGGATCGGTATAAGCGAAATCATCGCAATGCTTCACCACGCGACCGGCCAGCGTTTGGCCGGGCAGTTCAGGGAACTGGTCACGCACCTGCTGCAACACGGCTGCCGCGGCCCCGGAATCTACACCTTCATAATCGTGACGTGAATAGTAGTTGCGACCGAATTTCTGCCAGTGTTCCCGGACAATATCCTCGACTGAAATCTTGCGTACAGCCAGGATATTCAACCAGAAAAGTACCGCCCAAAGGCCGTCCTTTTCGCGCACATGGCTCGAACCTGTGCCAAATGACTCCTCACCGCACAGCGTCACTTTGCCTGCATCCATTAAATTGCCGAAGAACTTCCATCCGGTTGGCGTTTCATAGCACTCCAGCCCCATCGCTTCCGCCACACGGTCTGCGGCCGCCGAGGTGGGCATGGAGCGGGCGATGCCCGCAAGCCCTTCCTGATAGCCCGGTGCACAATCGGCATTGGCAGCCATAATCGCCAGCGAATCACTTGGTGTCACAAAGAAACGACGGCCAAGAATCATGTTGCGATCACCGTCGCCGTCGGATGCGGCACCGAAATCCGGGGCATCGTCAGCATAAAGAATATCCACCAGTTCATGCGCATATGTGAGGTTCGGATCAGGATGACCGCCACCAAAATCCTCTTTCGGCACACCGTTTTTCACCGTGCCGCGAGGTGCGCCAAGCATCTCCTCAATCACGCGCACGGCATAAGGACCAGTCACTGCATGCATGGCATCGAAGGCCATCGTGAACCCACTGGTCAGCAACTCCCGAATCGCATCAAAATCAAACAGCGATTGCATCAATGCGGCATAATCAGTGACCGGATCGATGACCTCGACCTGCATACCTCCAAGCTGCGTGGATACAATTTTATCCAGCGGTACATCATCGGTTTTAAGTATTTTGTATTCGGAGATTCCTTTGGAGCACGTAAAAATCGCCTCGGTAACCTGCTCCGGCGCAGGCCCGCCGTTATCGATATTGTATTTGATGCCAAAATCTTCATCGGGACCGGCCGGATTGTGGCTGGCAGAAAGAATCAGGCCACCGAAAGCCTTGTATTTTCGAATAATATGGGATGCGGCCGGCGTGGAAAGAATACCGCCCTGCCCGACCAGCACCCGGCCAAAACCATTGGCTGCCGCCATTTTCAGGATAATCTGGATGGCATGCCGGTTGTAATAACGACCATCGCCACCCACCACCAGTGTTTGACCGGAAAAATCACCAATCGAGTCAAATACTGACTGCACGAAGTTTTCCAGATAATGCGGTTGCTGGAATATCCGAACCTTCTTGCGTAACCCCGAGGTGCCGGGTTCCTGATCGTCAAAAAACCGGGTCGCAACAGTATTAGCTGACATGCATTACCCCTCATTAAAGTAGATGCAGGCTAGC
>CAZEMN010000001.1:14351-55189 GCA_964513335.1 uncultured Zetaproteobacteria bacterium
CGCAACAGTATTAGCTGACATGCATTACCCCTCATTAAAGTAGATGCAGGCTAGCCTGCATTATTCACAAATGCTGCCGCGCCCTTGCTGGTTCCTTTGTCCGTAACAAATCCCTCGTCGGTCGTCCGTATGCATGGCTACGGCCGCCTTCCTCAGAATCCATTACGAACAAAGTTCCTGCGCAATCATCACGGCGATTTATGAATAATGCAGGCTAGCACCCAAACGGGGCAAAACAACGGGTGGTTATCCCAAGCCCACCTTGCTAGCATACCACTTGCATTGCGCATTCTCGAATCAAGAGGGGAATAACCATGCCTGACATCACCATGCAACGCCATATCAGCAAACTGACCAGTGAAACACTGGCCATTGTGCTGGCAGGAGGCAGAGGTTCGAGACTCAAGGCCCTGACCGACTGGCGCGCCAAACCGGCCGTTCCCTTTGGCGGCAAGTTTCGCATTATCGATTTTCCGTTGTCCAACTGCATCAATGCCGGCATCCGGCATATTTCGGTAGTTACACAGTATAAATCACACTCCCTGCAACGTCACCTGCAACGTGGATGGGGCTTCCTGTCCGGTCAATTTGGAGAATTTATCGAAGTGCTTTCGGCCCAGCAGCGTACCGGTGAGGGCTGGTATGCCGGGACCGCCGACGCGATTTACCAGAATCTCGACATCATGCATCACTATAATCCCGAATATGTATTGGTGCTGGCCGGCGACCACATTTACAAGATGGATTACGGCAAAATGGTTGCGGCGCATGTGGCTAATGGTGCCGACATCACCGTCGGGTGCATTCCGGTACCGCTCGAGGAAGCCAAAGCATTTGGTGTCATGGACATTAACGATGAAGGGCGTATTGTCGAATTTACCGAGAAGCCTGCCAACCCCAAGCCGATGCCCGGTGATGATGAAAAATCCCTGGCTTCAATGGGTATTTATGTGTTTTCCACCGAGTATTTGCGCAATCGTCTGATGGAAGACGCCAAAGACGAAACATCCAGTCATGATTTTGGCAAAGACATCATCCCCTCCGCCATTGAGAATGCCAATGTGTTCTCATTCCGCTTCATGAATGCCAACACCGGCGCGCCCGGCTACTGGCGCGATGTGGGCACCATTGACGCATACTGGGAAGCCAATGTGGACCTGGCCAATATCAATCCGGAATTGGACCTGTATGACAACAGTTGGCCTATATGGACTTATCAGGAACAACTGCCCCCCGCCAAGTTCGCTTTTGACGATGAGGGTCGGCGCGGTATGGCCGTGGACACCATGCTGTCCGGGGGCTGCCTGATTACCGGCACTACCGTGCGTCACTCCGTATTGTTTTCCAATGTCCGAATTCATTCGTTTTCTGAGATTGAAAACAGCGTGGTACTGCCCGATGTGGAAATCCGGCGTGGCTGCCGCATCCGCCGCTGTGTGATCGACAAGGGTGCGTGCATTCCCGAAGAGACGGTGATTGGCGAAGATCCGGTCGAGGATGCCAAACGTTTCTACGTCAGTGAAAATGGCATCGTACTGGTCACGCCGGAAATGCTTGGACAAAAACTACACGCGGTTTGAAATATCAAAAAGCCTCCCATTCAAGCCACGCGGAGCCGTATCAACGCCTTCAGGGATTATTAACATGAAGAAACAAGCTGCACACAAGCTTTCCGTCGTTTTTTGCTGGCACATGCATCAACCGTTCTATCGTGATGCGGAATCCGGTCGTTATGCTCTGCCATGGGTCTATCTGCATGCCATGAAAGATTATACCGACATGGCAGCCATTCTGGAACAGGTACCGGGGGCTCGCGCCGTGGTCAATTTTGTGCCCTCGCTAACTGCCCAGATTCAGGACTATGCGAACCGTATCCATGCCTGGCTGGAGCAGGACGATGAACTTCCTGATCCGCTACTTTTAGCATTGGCACATCAGGATGGACACTTTTCCCGGGAAGAACGCGACTGGCTGCTGAAGACCTGTTTCCGGCTAAATCATGAGCGCAATATGCATCGCTATCCGGCCTATAACCGTTTATGGCATTTGGCTGAGCAATGCCGCAATCATGAAGTCTTGCATTATCTGGGGGATAATTATTTTGCCGATCTGGTCACCTGGTATCATCTGGCCTGGTTGGGTGAAACCGTGCGCAATACACATTTCGTGGCTCGCCGCCTGATCGAAAAGGCCAGCAACTTCAGCTATCAGGACAGACGTGACCTGATAACACTGATCGCCAGTCTGCTGGCCGACATTCCGGAGCGCTATCGCAAGCTGGCCGAAGACGGCAAAATTGAGATTTCGACCTCCCCCTACGCGCATCCGATTATTCCGCTTCAGCTCGATTTCAAAGCTGCGCTGGAAACCGTGCCGGATGCCATCATACCCGAGCGGCAATATCCGGGCGGTGCCAAGCGGGCGCAGGATCATATCGACCGGGCCAAGCGCGTACACGCCGAGACCTTCGGCCATCCGGCGCGTGGCTGCTGGCCCGCCGAAGGGGCAGTATCTCAGAAAACCGTTGAATTGCTGGGCAAGTCGGGATTCGACTGGTGCGCTACCGGCGAGGGTGTTCTGCATCATTCTCTCGGATACAATTTGCGCGAACATCAGGGCGGGAAGGACCTCTACCATCCGTGGCGCGTTGGCAAAAATAGCCATATCGCATGCTTCTTCCGCGATGACCATCTATCCGACCTCATCGGTTTCGAATATCAGAGTTGGTACAATTCGGATGCTATCGCCAATTTCATACATGAGTTGGCCGGCATCCACCACCGCACTCAGGGCGCAACCGCGCCAGTGGTATCCATCATCATGGACGGCGAAAACGCATGGGAACATTTTCCCAATAATGGCCTGCCTTTCCTGACAGCCTTATATCAGGCTATTTCAGAACATGATGAATTTGAATTAACGACATTCTCGGATTATCTGATGCAGCATCACCGGCAACCAACACTGGAGAAAGTGACTGCCGGTTCCTGGGTATATGGCAATCTGTCCACATGGATTGGTGATGCGGCCAAAACACGCGGCTGGGAATTATTGATTGAGGCCAAACAGGCCTTTGATGCGGTTCAGGCAAGTAACACACTGACACCTGAACAACTTACCGCCGCCGAAGAACAGTTACGCATTTGCGAGGGTTCCGACTGGTGCTGGTGGTTCGGCGACTACAATCCGGGAGCCACCGTTCGTGATTTTGACCACCTTTACCGCAGGCATCTGAGTAAATTGTATCAACTTATTGGAAAAACCGCTCCTGCAAGTCTCGATGCTCCGGTTTCCGAGGGTGGTGGCGAGGCTGAAGGCGGCGGCACCATGCGCCGCGGCAACTGAAGAGTGCCTGATCCGGAATGACGCCATGGATTGACCGGCGGCGTGCCGGGGTGCTGTTGCACATCACCTCATTACCGGGACCACAGGCTTGTGGGGTGTTGGGCGAGGAAGCCCGCTGGTTTGTGGATGCATTATGTGAAGGCGGCTTTTCGGTCTGGCAATTTCTGCCGCTAGGACCCACACATGGCCACGGTTCCCCTTACGAATCACTCTCCTCATTTGCCGGCAACCCCGATTTCATTGATTTACGCGAATGCGCATCCTGTGAATGGATTGATGCGTCCGATCTGCATACCATTCATAACGCTCCCGGTGCCAATACAGCCAGAATAAAAGCCGCAATCGGATTCTGGAACGAAACAAAAGAAAATATCGACTTGGCTGAATCAATACGGCATTTTCAGGCGGAGAATGCTGCCTGGCTTGATGATTTTTCTCTGTTTATGGCATTAAAAAAAGCCCACCGTGGACAACCCTGGTGGCAATGGCCCAAGCCCATCCGTCAGCGCAACCCTGCAGCTCTGGCTGATGTACGACATCACCATACAGGAACGATCCACCAGATTATATTTGAGCAATACCTGTTTTTCCGGCAATGGGATGCACTCAAAAAATATGCCGAAACGCGCGATATTATACTGTTCGGGGATCTGCCTATCTATGCGGCACACGATTCCGCTGATGTGTGGGCCAATCAGCCCCTGTTTACCCTCAATGAAAATGGCCTGTGTTCCGAGGTGGCCGGTGTGCCGCCGGATTATTTTTCCAAAACAGGCCAGCGATGGGGTAACCCCCTTTACCACTGGGAACAAATGGAAGTGGATCATTTTGACTGGTGGGTGAAACGAATTCAGGCACAGTTGGTGCGCGTGCATCTGCTGCGCATCGACCATTTTCGCGGACTGGAGGCTTACTGGGCCATCCCCGGGGAAAGAAAGGACGGAACACTTGGCGAATGGCGTAAAGCTCCCGGCACAGCCTTGCTGGAAGTCGTCAACACAGAATTGGGGCATTTGCCACTGGTGGCCGAGGATTTGGGTCTTATTACACCGGAAGTGACTGCATTACTGGAACATTTTGGACTGCCGGGCATGAAGGTGTTGCAATTCGCTTTTGACGGCATGTCCGACAATCCTTATCTGCCTGGAAATTTCGGACCGAATAGTACGATTTATACCGGCACGCATGATAATGATACTACATTGGGATGGTTTAAAACCCTCTCTACGGAAGAAAAGGAACGCCTCGCATCTTATGCTGATTTATCCGATGGCAACATGCCGTGGCCGCTCATCCGGCTAGCTATCGAATCAGAAGCAAGGTTGGCCATCATCCCCATGCAGGATTTGCTGTCGCTGGATCGTGAGGCGCGGTTTAATACACCGGGCACCATCGATGGCAATTGGCAATGGCGCATGCAGAGCGGGCAGGCAACAGAGTCAATCTGGACGCGTGCACACGAACTTAATCTGCGCAGTGGCCGGGTTAGGTAACTCGCAACAAACAATCCATCCAGAACGCGCAGAATTTTCGTTCGTCGTCAAGGCGTGAAAACCAACGCATAGTAGAGCTATGTAATGGTTTTTACAACGCAGATGACGGGCAAAAAAACAAACCGTGGTGGGTGGATTATTTGTTGCGAGTTACCTTACTTAATCGGTGTAACCACCACCCGGCCATCATGACTCACATCAATCCGGTAACGCCGGCCATTCGGGCATGTTGCCGTAATCGTCCTGTTGCCTGCATTGTCATGGGTTTCTGTAATGTCGGAAACTGTCATGCCGCCGGAAGCCGTCATGCCACCGCAAGGCTGACCGCGCAACATAATCGTTATAGCAATATCCTCGGCATTGTGCACAGCAAACGCCGACGAGGGTAGCACAAGCCCCAAGATTCCGATCACAGCAAATATAAGCGTTTTCATGCCTTCACCTCCAGTAAGCTTTTCCAGATATCCTCTTGCGCCAGGCTGATATCTCTGGCAAGCCCAGGGTCATCATCCAGCAAGACCAGCACCTTCAACACCAGACCATTAAATCGGGCGCGCAGTTCTTTCAGTGAATATTTGGCCCTATGTTTATTATAGGCCTTTACCATGCCCATAATATCCAGCGCATCAGATCTCAAAGCCAGTTTGGTGAACATGCCAAGGGCATTCGTTTTCTTCAATCGTTCGATCAGCATATCCATGTTGAATGTTTTTGCGACAGGTTTGACTGCTTTGGGAGTGGGCGTATTGGTTTGTGCGGGTTCGATTTGTGTGGATCCTAGGGGAGCATCTGGCGCCACCGAGTCATCAGCCACGCCGGAAGGCATTCCTGACAACATTAGCCCCGTTATCATAGCGGCTTGAACATACACTGAAAATACTGTCTGCATGTTTCTTCCGGCACCTTGCATCATTATGTCCACCTGTAAGTCAGTCTAGCGCTATGGTTTATGATACGTAAGAGCAGGGTTTCCCCGCTTGCGTGTTCTCCCTACTCCTTCCTGTGTTCCTTGTAATAATTAATGAGACCGTTCGTTGAACCATCATGGCTTCTAACCTCATCATAGTCATCCAGTTCAGGTAGAATCTTGCGTGCCAGCTGTTTGCCCAGCTCCACACCCCACTGGTCATAGGCATTGACGCCCCAGATGATGCTTTGCACAAAAATCTTGTGCTCGTACATGGCAATCAGACTACCAAGCGTGCGCGGCGTCAGCTTCTGAAAGAGGATCGAATTGGTCGGTTTATTGCCCGGAAATACCTTATGCGGAAGCAATGCCTCCAGTTCATCGCCGGAAATCCCCTCAGCCTCCAGTTCGGCGCGCACTTCATCTTCCGTCTTACCACGCATCAGCGCCTCGGTCTGGGCGAAAAAATTGGACAACAGCATCGGATGATGCCTGCCGACCGGATTTTTGGTCTCGATTGGTGCCAGGAAATCACACGGCACCAGCTTGGTTCCCTGATGAATCAACTGGTAGAAAGCGTGCTGACCATTGGTTCCCGGTTCACCCCAGATGATTGGCCCTGTCGAATAATCTACCGGTGCGCCACTGCGCGTTACCCGTTTACCGTTGCTCTCCATATCACCTTGCTGAAAATAGGCTGGAAAACGGTGCATATACTGGTCGTATGGCAAAAGCGCATGCGAATCGGCGCCGAAGAAATTATTGTACCACACCCCGAGCATGCCAAGGATGACCGGAATATTCTCTTCCAGCGGCGCAGTTTGGAAATGCTCATCCATCTCGTGTGCACCGGCCAGTAGTTCCTCGAAGTTGTCCATACCGATATACAGGGCTATGGAAAGCCCCACCGAACTCCACAGCGAGTAACGCCCACCGACCCAGTCCCAGAACTCGAACATATTGTCGGTATCAATTCCGAAGGCGGACACCGCTTTGGCATTGGTCGATACAGCCACAAAATGCTTGGCCACGGCCGTCTTGGTGCCACCCCGTGTTAAAAACCAGTCGCGCGCCGTGCGCGCATTGGTGATGGTCTCCTGCGTTGTGAATGTCTTGGAGACAATGACAAAAAGAGTAGTTTCACGATGTAGGTGGCGCAAGGTTTCCACCATATGCGTACCGTCCACATTGGAAACAAAATGCATGTGCAGCTTGTCTCGCCCGAACGGAGTCAACGCCTCGGTGACCATCACTGGCCCCAGATCGGAGCCACCGATGCCAATATTGACGACATCGGTAATCGGTTTGCCAGTACCTCCCTTCCACTCTCCTGATCGCACCGATTCCGTAAACTCCCGCATCTGGGCCAACACTCTATTTACATCGGGCATTACATCCTTGCCGTCTACCATCACAGGACGATTCGAGCGGTTGCGCAACGCCGTGTGCAACACGGCGCGATTCTCGGTATTGTTAATTTTTTCACCAGCGAACATGCGCCGGGTCCAGCCGGAAACGTCACGTTTACGGGCCAGCCGCATCAACAGGGAAAGTGTTTCGTCAGTGATTATATTCTTGGAGAAATCGACCAGAATATCGTTGAATCGGCGTGTGTAACGGGTAAATCGATCCACATCCTGCGCAAACAAATCGCGCATATGTATATCGGCCATATGCTGGTGGTGTTCGCCAAGCGCTTGCCATGCTCCCGATTGAGTCAACGCGGACATCATCTCCCCTTCATCATACTATTCATCTGGTTTATACAGAATCCTGTAACACCGGAATTTTGGCTACAAAACTTGGCTCACCCATCCTTCCCATTCGTGTCTTCGAGAAGCTCCTTAACGGAATAGGCCTGAAGCGTACCGTCGATGCCCTTGACGGATGCTGGCGGAAGCGGCTCAGCATGCATTTTTTTCTTCACCTGATTCATGGTGTCCTCACTGACAATCACATCTCCGGGCCCTGCCATTCCCGTCAGGCGGGATGCCACATTCACCGCATCGCCGATACAGGTGTATTGCATGGTCTGCGATGAGCCGATGGATCCCACCACCACCTCACCGGCATTGATGCCGATACCAATTTGAATGGGTTCCTCACCATTCTGCTCACGCTGATAATTGAAATTTTCCATCGCCCCCTGCATCTCTAATGCGCAGGCCACAGCCTTGTCCGGCGCATCTTCCATCGCAACCGGGGCACCAAACAACACCATAATTTCATCACCGATATATTTGTCCACGGTACCGTCATAGCGGAATACTACATCGACGATGGTTTCGAAATAACGGTTTAGTAAGGTCACAACATCCGTTGCGGAAGAGCGTCGGCTCAGGCTGGTATAACCGCGAATATCAGCGAATAAAATGGTCACATCCCTCAACTCGCCGCCTTTTTCCAGCTTCACTTTACCGCTCATGACCTGTTCCACCACACTGGGGGAAAGCAATCGTTCAAACTGGGCTCTGCTCTTGGCATCATCTTCAATTTTCTGTAGCAGGCGAGCATTGGCCACTGCCATGGCCACATGTTGTACAATGCCTGTGAACAATTGTAAATCTTTGCGGTTAAAGCTGTGCTGCGCCTGCTTGCTCTCGATATGCACCACGCCGAGAAACGCTCCACCATGCATCAGAGGCGCACACATAACGGACCGAATACCCTGCATAATCAGGGAGGATGCCTCGGAAAAGCGGCTATCCTGATTGGCATCGGCCAACAGAATAGCCGACTTGTTCTCCTGGACCTCCCGCAACACCGATTCGGACACCGAGACAGCCTCGTCTTTGACCGCCACAGGGTGGACAAAACGGGGCATCAATTCGCCTGTATGGGGATGTGGAAGCATCACCACACAGCGGTCAGCAGGGAAAATACTCAATAACTCATCTGTAATTTTTTCAAGCGCGGAAGTTAAATCGCGCTCCAGACCAATGCGCGCCAGCAATTCATTGCCAAGACGCAGCTTCTCATAATCCACTCTCAAAGAGGCCGGGTCAGCCACATCTTCTTCGGGCAGGAATTCCTCAACACTGGCAACATCAATGCGGTCCTGCACCTGACTTTCAGAAGATATGCGGGAAATATTGACCATCCTGGCCATCTTTTCCTGCTCGGTTTCAAGCCTGAAAAACAAATGCGTCTTGCCCAGCACTACCTCATCTCCATCCTTAAATATATGCCTGGAAATGCGAACGCCTCCAACAAAGGAACCGTTGGAACTGTTGTTGTCCTCATAAATATAGCCATCCGGCATCATGTGGATGACAGCATGCCGTTTGGAGACCATGGGGTCGTTGATACAAATTGTGCTTTTCGGATGCCGGCCAATTGTGGTGTGCGGCAGCAATTCAATTTCATGCTCCCCGCTCTCCGTCCGAATAATCATCCTCGCCATATCCGCATCTTATAGCAAAACCGCCGGTAAACACAATTCAATCCCGACTGATGCACTGGGTTGGCGCTTTATTTGTTGGCACGAGACGTGCCTGATACCATCACGCCAGTAACTGCTCAGATTGCCACTGATTTGTTCGAGAACAAGGAAAATACACGCAGTGTGCTCCTGCACATGAGCATGTTTGACGCAGTTATCGGACAAATCAGGGGTGATATGAGTGGTTACCACCGCCATTCAACAAAAAAGGAACGATCATGGCAAAGATGCATATTGTGTTTGTGGCCTCCGAGGCCGCACCTCTGGCCAAAACAGGTGGTCTAGCGGATGTAGTGGGTTCCCTTCCACATGCTCTAAAACGCCTTGGTCATGATGTTGCCGTCATCATGCCCTATTACCGCAGACAGATCCGGGCTAGTGGTGTAAAAATCCGACCGCTGAAGCAATCTATCTCCATCTGGGTTGATGGCATAGATCGAATCGCTCCTCTGCATGAAGCCAAAGTGGATGGTTTACGCTTCATCCTGGTTGAACAGGACGATTTTTACGACCGCGAAGGCTTATATGGTCCATCCGGTAGCGCATACAGCGACAATCTTTTGCGCTACATTTTCTTCAATCGTGTCGCGCTGGAAGCTGCATGTTTGCTGGAGCATCCCGTGGACATTTTCCATTGCCATGACTGGCAAACCGGGTTTATACCACTGTTGTTACAAACCCAGTATCAGCATCAACCCCGCATCGCCAATGCCCAATGTGTTTTCACGATTCACAATCTGGCTTATCAGGGGGTGTTTCCATCTTTCTGGTTGCACCGTTTGGGCTTGCCTGCTGAATTCTTTCATCCCGGTAGCTTTGAATTTTATGGCCAGATCAACTGCATGAAAGCAGGCATCTTCGCTGCAGATCGAATCACCACGGTCAGCCAAGCCTATGCCGGAGAAATCCTGACGCCGGAATACGGGTGTCATCTCGAATCCTTTCTTTCTGAACATGCCGGGAAACTCTCCGGTATTGTCAACGGCCTGGATGTGGAAAACTGGAATCCCGCAACCGATACCGCCATTGCCGCCAATTATGCACCGGGAAACATGCAGGGGAAACGGCATTGTAAAACAGGTTTGCAGAAAGAACTGGGGTTCACCTGCGATGCGGAAGCTCCCCTGCTCACCATCATTTCACGTCTGGCCGAGCAAAAGGGCGTAGACCTGCTTCTTGATTGCGCCCCGGGCTGGCTGGAAAAAGGCTACCAACTGGCCGTGCTTGGATCAGGCGAACCCGCCTATGAAGCCATGTTGAAACGATTAGCCAAAGAAAGACCTGAGCAAATGCATTTCTACGCCGGGTTCAATGAAGAACTGGCCCGGCAAATCTATGCCGGGGGTGATATCTTCCTGATGCCATCCCGCTTTGAGCCTTGTGGTTTGGGTCAACTCATGTCCATGCGTTATGGCAATGTGCCGGTGGTACGGGCAACGGGCGGACTCAAGGACACGGTAACAAGCCATGCCGTCTCCAAACGTACAAGCACGGGCTTTGGATTTGAACAGGCCAAACCGGCTGTTTTTCACGCTGCGGTCGATTTTGCTGTGGAAACATGGCGCAAACCTGCTGCATGGCAACGCATTGTGAGCCGCGCCATGCGCCGCGATTCTTCGTGGGACGCTTCGGCCGATTCCTATGTAAACCTGTACGAATCCATTGTGGACTGATGGATAATCCGGGAAATATCCGCGCACTTGCGCTGGATGTGGGCGGCACGAATATCCGGCTGGCTGTGGTGAACCAATCCGGGCACATCATTGCGCGTCAGCAATGCAAAACCTCACGTTCACGCATGCATACATCCTCAAGCGATCAGGCCGAAGCAGAAATCCTGCGTATTCTCACATCTTCCATTGCTGACATACTGGCTTCCCATTCCGGCATCCATGCTATCGGCATCGGATTTCCGGGGTTTTTCAGACAGGAAACAGGGATACTGGTCTCCTCACCAAACATTCCCTGCCTGCTCGATTTTCCACTGGCCGAAAGGTTGAGTGACGCGGTTTCATTACCTGTGCATGTGCAGAATGATGCTGCACTCGCGGCGCTCGGTGAATTCCGTTTCGGGATTGGCAGGGAGTTGAAAAATCTATTGCATCTGACACTGGGTACGGGCGTAGGCGGTGGCTTAATCCTGAATGGCATCCCTTACCTTGGCGAAAGCGGAATGGCCGTGGAGATCGGGCATTTATGCGTTGTTCCGAATGGGAGGATCTGTGGATGCGGCAGCTCGGGATGCCTGGAAGCCTACGCATCGGCATCCGGTGTCATCGCGCGTTATGCCGAAACAGAACATCAAAACACCACGAATGCGGAAGATGTTTACCGCAAGGCTTTGGATGGAGATATGGTAGCTGCGCGGATTTTACACGAGGCGGGAAGCTATCTGGGTCAGGCTATCGCGGAGGCCGTCAAACTGCTGGATGTGCATAACATCAGTATCAGCGGTGGACTCACCGGTGCATGGTCGTTTTTATCGGAATCGATGAACACCAGTTTGAATAAAAAGCTCATTCCTCCCCTAAAAGGAAAAGTCAGGCTGCATCGATCCCGGCTCGGAGGTGATACCGGCATCCTCGGCGCGGCCATACTGGCGCTGGAAAACGGGTTTCAGCCTGCATTGCGCCCATGAACAAACTCTTTACGGCTCCATCAAAGGTAAGTCATCAGACCCATTGATAAAGGATGCGCCAAGTCCTCATGCGTCGGGTAAGCACGGATGTGATAGGCAAAGTCACCGCTGTCATCCGGTTGTAAATCGGTTTCAAACACGCCGTCATTGGCGTGCCCCATTTCAATAATACGATAACGTTTGTAGCCTTCTTCACGGGATGGCCGCAACAGTACGATTTCAACATGCAGATCATCGGGAGACAATCCGTCGTGGTGCACTTTCACCTGCACTTTCAGGTTTTCCCCATACCGCTCCTGATATTCGTTGGATGAATCGCCCATATGTTTGAGCTGGATTTTAGGCCAGGCCTTGCGCACTTTGGCTTTCCATGCAGCCAGAGCCTTGGCTCGCCTGAAATTTTCGTTCATCATCGACTTCCCATGCCTCGATGCCGGAACATAGAAACGTTTGGTATATTCCGAAACCATCCGATCCGTATTGAAATGCGGAATACTGGAAATCATCGCCCGTTTGGAAATTGCGACCCAGTCATCGGAGAACCCGCTCTCATTGCGGTTGTAGTAGGTTGGGATCACTTCATGTTTCAATATGTGATACAGGGATGCCGCATCATCCTCATCACGCATGTGCGGATCGGCAATGTCGCGCTCGCCGCCAATAGCCCAGCCATTGTCGCCCTGGAAACCTTCCGGCCACCAGCCATCCAGAATGCTTAGATTGGGCACGCCATTCATGGCCGCCTTCATCCCTGATGTCCCCGAAGCCTCCATCGGACGGATTGGATTGTTCAGCCACACATCCACGCCCGAGATAAGATAACGGCTCAGTGTCATATCATAACCCTCGAGCATCAGTATTTTGCCAATAAATCCAGGCTTTCTGGAATATTCGTGAATACGCCGGATCAGTTCCTGGCCGGGCCTGTCCGCCGGATGTGCCTTGCCGGAAAACAGGAACACGACCGGATGTTCCAGGTCATCCAGCAATTGGCGCAATTTGTCTTCATTCTGGAAGATTAGCGTGGCGCGTTTATAGGTTGCAAAACGGCGGGCAAAGCCCACTACCAGCGTACGCACATCAAACAACGCTGTCATTTTCTGCACCATCTGCGCACTCTCGCCATTTCGCCGGGCCTGCCGCTCCAGTTGTTGACGCACATATTGCAACATACGCTGCTTATTCGTCTGGTGGATACTCCAGTAATGATAACCGGAAATATCCTCAATGTTTTGCCAGAATGCCGGTTCCAGCAGTTGGCCGCGCCACTGGCCGCCCAAATGTTGATTGAATGCGTTAATCCACTCCGGCGCCAGCCATGTCATGACATGCACACCATTGGTCACGGATGAGACCGGGTTCTCCTCCGGTTGCAAATCCGGCCACATGGACTGACAGATACGGGAAGACACTTCCCCGTGCAGTTTGGCCACGCCGTTCACATAGGCGGAACCATGAATAGCCAATGCTGTCTGGTTAAAACCCTCAGCGCCATGGCCGAAATCACCATGCCCCAGATCATGCAACTTCGCTGTATCAATACCCAGTTTCCTGGCGTAGTGGCCCATATAGTGGTCAAACATATCCAGCGGAAAAATATCATGGCCAGCGGGCACGGGCGTATGCGTGGTAAACACCGTTGACGCCCGAATAACCTCCTCCGCCTCTTTGATATTTAATTTGTGCTGTGCAATGCATTCCCGCATGCGCTCCAGAATAATGAATGCGGCATGTCCCTCATTGGCGTGCCATACGGTTGGGTTAATGTCCAACGCACGCAAGGCCCGCACACCCCCGATACCAAGCACAATTTCCTGCCGGATACGGTTTTCCAAACCGCCGCCATAAAGCTGATAAGTGATCTTGCGCTCCTCATCAGTATTGCTTTCCACATTCGAATCAAGCAAAACCATACGGATATGTCCCGCTCTGGCTTCCCAGATATTCAGATCCAGCATGTGATCCGTTAATTCCACCTGTACCCGTAACGGATTGCCGGCTTTGTCCCTGATCTGCTCGATACACAGATCACTAAAACGGTTATCATGATAAACAGCAATCTGCTCACCCTGTGCATTGATAGTCTGGGTAAAATAACCCTGGTGATACAGCAGCCCGACTGCTGTAAACGGCAGGCCTAAATCGCTTGCGGATTTGCAGTGATCGCCTGCCAGAATACCCAAGCCTCCGGAATAGATGGGCAGAGATTCATGCAGGCCAAATTCTGCTGAGAAGTATGCAATCGAATACGCCTTGGCATCTTCAAAGTTCGAGACAAACCACTGGTGTTCTTCCTTCTTGTAGGAATCATAATCGGAAACCACGCCATGATATTCAGCCAGAAAAGCACGGTCGGTCGCCACCTCATCCAGACGGTGTTGACTGACACGGCGCAGGAACGAACGCGGATTATGCCCGCACACAACCCACAGCACGGGGTCGATCTGATGAAACAGGGCACGGGCTTTTGAGTTCCATGCAAACCATAAATCGCTGGCAATGTTTTCAAGGCGTTTCAGCGCATCGGGAATGGTGGGGAAAACCCGCAGAAAATAAGTTCTTCCTTCAGATTTCACGGTAACTCCTTAACAGTCCACTGAGGGCGGCGAACCCTGTCCAAATAGAGCGGTCAAGTCAATGTGAACACAGAGTGCTGTTACCTGGCTCAGACTTAACGAGGATTGTAGCAAGCAGGAGTAAGCGGCGCTGTCCCTGCGGTGCAATCATCACGACGATTCATGAATAATGCGGGCTAGTCTCCACCCCGAAGCATCGCTTTTTTTAATCCCTTGTCCGCGGGGTGTTTCCCAAGCCAGACTGCCAGCAACGCCTGTTGGAAATCATCACCCTGAACATGGCCCTTTTCTTGGCCATTGAATGTTACAGTTGTGCTTCCATCCGGCAGAAAATCAAACATATAAACATCGCCTTTCCGGGCATCGCCAAACATGGCATTAAACTGACTCAGCCGGGGCTTAAGTCTGGCCATTGCCTCTTTGGACTGATTCTTTTCAAAACCTTCTACCCAGCCGTCAACCAGCTTTTTACGCCCAACCTCTCCATATAGAAAATACATGGACATATGTTTCGGGCCTGCATCTGTAATAGCTTGTTTCGCCTGATGCGCCGGCCGGGACAAATACAACGCACCCACATAGATATCAAAAAAGAATTTGGTGCGCACACCGGCGCCATTGAGTTGCAGGGTCTGGCCTGCCACCGTGATGGTCTCCGGTACATGGACACCTTCAATCTCCGCCGCAAAAACTGATGTGGAAAGCAAGAACACGAATACAAGACATGGAAGCTCTATGCACTTCCACCATATCGGCTGCCATTCGCAGCGGGATATTTGCTGGTTACTTATTAACATTGACGCAATCCCTCAGACTCATATCGGTGTGGAGAATATGGTGGACCAGCCAGTTTTTAAGAAAATCATGTAATTCCTGGACTAAATCCTCACTGATCCCTTCAGCTTCGAATCGTTGCAATACTTTCGAATAGGCTTTAAGCAGTTCCTTGTGTTGCTTCTTGTTCTTGGCGGCAGTTGGACATGCCCGCCGCCGCATTAAGATTTCTTCGAAACAGAAATGTGAGCGTGTATAGATGCCCAAAGCAGTAAGGAAACGCCGCATATACGCATCATCCACACCACTTTTCATGTTCTCTTCCAGGTCAGCAAGATATTGAAATATCTGTTGATGCTGTTCATCAATATCCGGATCATCGACTGAATATTCCTCGCGCCAGACAATGGCCATTTATCTACCTCCAGAGATTACACCACGTTTTGCACAACCTAATGGCATACAGAACGGAATTATAGCCTTCCGATTACGGGTAAGTCACCCACCAACGGACGGATATAGTCCAGCCAGTTCGTGGTAACGTCATTGCATTCGGCGCTGATGCAAGCATCGGGCACTGCGGTGGTTTCCTTCGCCACCGATGAAAGTGGCGTGATAAAGTATTCGCTGGCATAAGGCTCATTCGACACCCTGCGGATCGCTACAGATCCATTTTCACCCGTGGAAACAGCATGATTGGCGGCCATTTGACCGACCTCGCGCGCCTCTCTGGCATCCACTGTTGAAATGATGGTGGGGTAACTGCGCTGCAGATAACCAAATGTGTCGGCGCGTACGCGCATATTTTCACCCTTGAATGCGGCCTTTACATGTGCAGCCAGCGCATCACCCAGCGCTCCGGTTCCGGAAAGTTGAATATTACCATGCGAATCCCGCTCCCCACTCGACGCAATAGGATTGCCGTCAACATCAGCAATACCTTCAGATACGGCAACCACGCAGCGACCACACTCCCCGACCACGCGGCGAACATCCACCTTGAACTGTTCGACATCAAATACACGCTCCGGCAAATAAATCAGATGTGGACCATCGCCATCTGCTTGCCGTGCCAGTGCCGATGCCGCAGTCAGAAAGCCGGCGTGCCGACCCATCACCACATTGATTTTAACGCCGGACAAGGCGAGGTTGTCACGATCGTCTCCCATGAATGCCAGCGCCACAAAACGTGCCGCAGAAGCAAATCCGGGGCAGTGATCCGTCACTTTCAAATCATTATCAATGGTCTTGGGAATGTGGACGGTGCAAAAGTCATAATTTGCATCCTGCGCCATTTCAGAAATGATATACGCGGTTTCAGCGGAATCGTTACCTCCGATATAAAAGAAGTAACGCACATCGTTTTTCCTGAACACCTCAAAGACCTTCTCGCACTCGGCTGTACCAGGCTTCAACCGGACGGAACCCAAAGCAGCTGCCGGTGTATTTGCCACCTGTTCCAGTTGTTCCGCAGATTGTGTGGTCAGGTCCACGAAATCTTCATTCATAATCCCGGCAATACCGTGCCGAGCACCAAGAATACCTGTAATCGCATCCTGCCCGCGCGCTGTCAGAATCGCCCCGACCAGAGACTGGTTAATTACCGCTGTCGGGCCTCCGGATTGTCCAATTACCATTTTTCCTTTGAGCACCATGCACCCCCTCGTATAGTCTCGCCCGTACCTGGAAGGGCCATCTTAGCACGGCTCACTATATAACAAAGGAAAAAAATGGCTGACAAACGAGCAGGCGAAACTATAGATATTCATCTCATCACCGAACTGCTGCGCGAGACAGGAAGTGGAATCCTTCTACCTGCCTTTCAACGCCAATCCAACACCTCTCGCATCAAAGGCGATGGTTCTCTCATCACGGAAACCGACATGAAATGTCAGCAATTCATTCGTGAACAACTGGCAGCCTCGTATCCGGAAATCGGTTTTCTTGGTGAGGAAATGTCCGAAAAAGAACAACAGGCATGTCTGCAACAGGGAACCCATTTCTGGTGTCTGGACCCATTGGATGGAACCAGTAATTTTGTTGCATCATTCCCGGCTTTCGGGACATCTTTGGCCCTCATGGAGGATGGCTTGCCTGTACTCGCCTGCATTCATGATCCGGTGCGTGGAGAAACCTTCTCAGCGCTTCGTCACGAAGGCGCATGGTTGAATAATCAGCCCTTGCACGTTCGCTCCGAACAGCCACTGTCCGAATCGATTGGTTTCATCGACTTCAAACGTCTGGATCACAAACTGGCCATCCGTCTGGCAACAAAGAAATATTGCCGGAGCCAGCGCAACATCGGCAGTTGCGCGCTGGAATGGGCCTGGCTGGCCGCTGGCCGCTCACAGTTCATTATCCACGGGAGTGAAAAACTGTGGGATTATGCAGCTGGCTGGCTGCTGGCCAAAGAAGCGGGTTGCACGGCCAGCGATTTCAATCAGCTGCATCCCTTTCATGTAAGCCGCCTGAGCAGTTCCATCGTGGCCGCTGCATCCGGCACGTTGCACCGGCAGCTATCAGACCTGCTGAAGGAATAGCCTGATATTCATAAATCGCCGTAATGCTTGATTTGGGCTTTCAGCCCTCACCCTTCGGGCGGCCCTACGTCCAAACGGCCTTCGGCCTTGTGCGCAGTCACCTGGTTCGCAATGAATTCCGGGGAAGGAGGCCGTAACCATACATATGGACGACCAGCGAGGGATTCGGTACGAGCAAGGGAACCAGCAAGGGCGCAATAGCATTTGTGAATAATGCAGGCCAGATGCCCTATTCCGGTCATGGTCGCTTTTGCTGTTTATTTCCGTTATCATCCCGCTCCCACGAAGACATTTAATATCTCATACATCATTTCTTTGGAGGGGGAATAGCGCATGGGTCGCGTCAGTAATCTCAAAATTGATCTGGTCGAAGTTTGCGAGGCCGCTGCTCGAGCCTGTGCACCGTTTGTCGGTTCCGGCCAAAAGGATGAAGGCGACGGCTTAGCTGTTGACGCCATGCGTAAGCGCATCAATGAAGTCAAAATGAAAGGTATGATCGTGATCGGTGAAGGCGCCAAGGATGAAGCGCCCGCCCTGTACGATGGCGAGAAGGTCGGCACCGGCGAAGGCATCGGCGTTGATATCGCCGTAGACCCGATTGAAGGCACCAACCTGTTTGCCAAGGATATGCCGGGTTCGATTGTAACGCTGGCAGCCGCACCTGAAGGCTCCATGTATCGCCCCGGTTCATGTTTTTATATGGAAAAACAGGTTTATCCAAAAGCCGCTTGCGGCAAAATTGATGCTGAAGCCCCTGTTTCCGACCGCTTGAGTCAACTAGCCAGGGCGCTGGGCAAGGAAGTGCGTGAACTCAAGGTGTTTATTCTGGACAAACCACGCCATCAGGAACTGATGCAGGAAGTGTATGCTACCGGTGCCAAAATTCGTCTGGCAACCGACGGCGATGTCAACGGCGCCATTCAGGCCATACTGAATATGGGTTCCGATGCCCTGTTTGGCATTGGTGGCACACCGGAAGGTATCGTCACTGCCTGCGCCGCCCGCGCCATGGGTGCAGAGATGTTCGGCCGTATGGCACCGCAAAAGGACTTTGAGATTGAGATGTGTAAAAAAGAGGGCGTGGATACTACGCGCATCCTTGCCCGCGACGAACTGGTCACATCCGACGATTGCCTGTTTATTGCCACCGGCCTGACATCGGGCGCATATGTCCGCCACGTCAAGGTAGGTTACGATGCTTACGGCAAACACAAAACCACGGACACGGTCGTGCTCGATGGCGGTATTGGCAATATCCGTCACGTCGTCACCACGGTTCACGTTTAAAATTTAAACACACATAAATCAAAGCAAAGGGGTATAATCAATGAGTAACAATCGCAGACATCTTGCCAATGCCATCCGCGCCCTGTCTATGGATGCAGTGCAAAAAGCCAATTCCGGGCATCCGGGCGCACCTATGGGTATGGCAGATATTGCTGAAGTCCTGTGGAACGACTATCTCAAACATAACCCTGGGAATACCGGCTGGACAGACCGTGATCGTTTCGTCCTGTCCAATGGTCACGGCTCGATGCTGATCTATTCACTGTTGCACCTGACCGGCTACGATCTGCCGATGGATGAGATCAAACAGTTCCGTCAGCTTCATTCCAGGACGCCAGGCCATCCCGAATACGGTTATGCCCCGGGCGTTGAGACCACAACCGGGCCACTGGGTCAGGGCATCACCAATGCCGTCGGCATGGCCATTGCCGAGCGCATGCTGGCAGGCCAGTTCAACAAACCGGGCCATGATATTGTCGATCATTACACGTATGTATTTCATGGCGACGGCTGCCTGATGGAAGGCATTTCACATGAAGCCTGTTCACTGGCGGGAACACTCGGGCTTGGTAAGCTGATCATGTTCTGGGATGACAACGGCATTTCCATCGATGGTGAAGTTGAAGGCTGGTTTACTGACGACACTCCGGGCCGCTTTGAGGCCTACGGCTGGCAAGTCATTCGCAATGTGGACGGTCACGATGCCGATGAAATCAAGGCGGCCATTGATACCGCCCGTGCCAACACTGACCAGCCAACCATGATCTGCTGCAAGACCATCATTGGCTATGGTTCTCCAAACAAGGCCGGCAGCCATGACTGCCACGGTGCCGCGCTGGGCGATGAAGAATGCGCGCTGGTACGCAAGGAGTTGGGTTGGGAATACGATCCGTTTGTGATCCCCGACGATGTCTATGCCGGTTGGGATGCCAAAGACAAGGGTGCTGCCGCTGAAGCTGACTGGCAGGCCCGTTTTGATGCCTACAAGGCAGAGAATCCTGATTTGGCCGCAGAATTTGAACGCCGTCAGTCGGGCAAACTGCCAGCCAACTGGAAAAAAGGCGTAACATCATGGATTAACCAGTTACGTGAAGAAAAGCCCGGTTGGGCCACCCGCGTTGCCAGCGGCAAAACCATCGGCGCCTTTGCTGCGCTGCTGCCGGAACTCGTCGGCGGATCTGCCGACCTGGCCCCGTCGAACAACACCAAATGGCCGGAGGCCGTAGCTTTCAGCAAAGACACGCCGGAAGGTAATTATGTCCACTATGGGGTTCGCGAATTTGGTATGAGCGCCATTATGAACGGCATGGTGTTGCATGGTAGTTTGATCCCGTTTGGCGGCACTTTCCTGATGTTCTCTGAATACGCACGCAATGCCCTTCGCATGGCCGCTCTGATGAAAATTGGCACCATCTTCGTCTATACCCATGACTCCGTCGGTCTGGGCGAGGACGGCCCGACCCACCAGCCAGTCGAACAGATCGCCACCCTGCGCATGATTCCACGCATGAACACATGGCGTCCGTGCGATGCGGTGGAATCCGCAGTTGCATGGAAGGTTGCGGTCGAGCGCCGTGACAATCCGAGCACTCTGATTTTCACACGTCAGGGCCTGCCCTGCAACGACTACACCGACGCGCAGGTGGTTGACATCGAACGTGGCGGTTATGTGCTCAGCGACTGTGAGGGAACACCGGAGGTGCTTATCATCGCCACCGGTTCCGAAGTACAGTTGGCACTGGCTGCACAGCAGCAACTGTCCGGCAAGAAGGTGCGTGTTGTTTCCATGCCATGTACCGAACGTTTCGATGCTCAGGATGAATCGTATAAGGAATCCGTATTGCCTGCATCCGTAACTGCGCGTGTTGCTGTTGAAGCTGGTGTTACCGGTTTCTGGGGCAAGTACGTGGGCCTGAACGGTAAGGTCATTGGCATTGACACCTTCGGTGAATCCGCACCAGCCGGTGAACTGTTTAAAATGTTTGGCATTACCACGGATGCTGTTGTGGCAGCCGTAAACGAACTGGTTTAATTCGAAAAGAAAAGGAGAGAAGAATGACAATTAAAGTTGGTATTAATGGATTTGGCCGTATTGGCCGCATGGCATTCCGCGCTGTAGCAAAAGAATTCACCGATATGGAAATCGTTGGCATCAACGATTTACTTGATCCTGATTATCTGGCTTATATGCTCAAGCATGACTCCGTGCATGGTCTGTTTGACGGTGATGTGTCCGTTGAGGGCAACAACATAATCGTCAATGGCAAGAAGATTCGCCTGACGGCCGAACGTGATCCGGCCAACCTGAAATGGGATGAAGTCGGCGCTGACGTGGTGCTGGAATGCACCGGTTTCTTCCTGACCGAAGAAACCTGTCAGGCACACATCAATGCCGGTGCAAAAAAGGTGGTTCAGTCCGCACCCTCCAAGGATGCCACTCCAATGTTCGTCTACGGTGTAAACCATGAGGACTATACCGGACAAGCCATCTCTTCGGCTGCCTCCTGCACCACCAATTGTCTGGCACCCGTCGCCAAAGTAATAAATGACAACTTCGGCATCAAGCGCGGTCTGATGACGACTGTGCATGCGGCAACGGCTACCCAGAAGACGGTTGACGGTCCTTCCATGAAAGACTGGCGAGGCGGTCGCGGCATCCTGGAAAACATCATCCCGTCTTCCACCGGCGCAGCCAAGGCTGTCGGCAAGGTATTGCCGGAGTTGAACGGCAAACTGACCGGCATGGCCTTCCGCATCCCCAGTTCTGACGTGTCCGTGGTTGATCTGACCGTTGAACTGAACAGCGAAGCGAGTTACGACGATATCTGCGCTGCCATGAAAAAGGCGTCTGAAACTCCGGGTATCGGTGACACGCTTGCCTACACCGACGAAAAAGTGGTTTCCACTGACTTCCGTGGCTGTAGCTACTCATCCATCTTCGATGCCGGTGCAGGTATCGCGCTGGACGGCACTTTCGTCAAGCTGGTTGCATGGTATGACAATGAATACGGCTATACCTGCAATATGATGCGTTTCGTACAGCACGTAGCAACCAACTAAGCAATCCAAAGATAGCGTGGGAGCTTTGACTCCCACGTTTATCATTGCCCGTTTACAAACAGCGAGTTGGCAGCGACAAACGTTATCATCAACCGGGTGCCACATATCTGCCTTGTTCAGAAAGTCAGCCTATAGCGCACCCATATAAAGGAGTAAGAGCATGCCTGTAATCAAAATGACTGATCTTGATCTGGCCGGTAAGCGCGTCCTGATTCGCGAAGACCTGAACGTACCCATCGTCGATGGTGAAGTGGGCGACGATACGCGCATTCGTGCCAGTCTGCCGACCATGAAGCACGCTATGGATGCCGGCGCCAGGGTAATGGTGTGCTGCCATCTCGGTCGTCCCACAGAGGGTGAATACGACGAGCAGTTCTCGTTAGCGCCTGTTGCCCGGCACCTCTCCAGGCTACTTGGCAAGGAAGTACGCCTGATTAAGGATTATCTCGATTCAGCGCCTGAAATTGCAGACGGCGAATTGGTACTGCTGGAAAACATTCGTTTCAATGTCGGCGAAAAGAAGAATGACGAGGGGCTGTCCAAACAATACGCCGCCCTTTGCGATATTTATGTCATGGATGCTTTCGGCACGGCTCACCGCGCTCAGGCATCCACGCATGGTGCGGGGCAGTTCGCGCCCGTAGCTTGTGCTGGACCACTGCTGGCAGCCGAACTCGAAGCCTTGGGTAGCGCGCTGGACAATCCGTCTCGCCCGATGGTGGCCATCGTCGGTGGCTCCAAGGTTTCCACCAAACTGACGGTACTGGAATCACTGTCCAGGATCGTCGATCAATTGGTCGTCGGTGGAGGCATCGCCAATACTTTCATCGCAGCCGCCGGATACAACGTCGGCAAATCACTGTATGAAGAAGACCTGATCGACACCTGCAAGAGCCTGACTGCGGCCGCAGAAGCGCGTGGTGGCAGTATTCCTGTGCCAACCGATGTGGTTTGCGCCAAAGAATTTTCCCCGACTGCCGAAGCAACATTAAAACCTGTCGATGCAACATCCGATGACGACATGATCTTCGACATCGGCCCGGACTCGGCAGCGGAACTGGCCGAAATCATCAAGAATGCAGGCACCATCGTCTGGAATGGCCCGGTCGGCGTATTCGAATTCGACCAGTTCGGCGAGGGCACCAGGGCCATCTCGATGGCGATTGCCGAGTCTTCTGCTTTCTCCATTGCCGGTGGTGGCGATACGCTGGCCGCCGTCGCCAAATACGGCATCTCCGACAAGGTTTCATACATCTCTACTGGCGGTGGCGCTTTCCTGGAGTTCCTTGAAGGCAAGAAACTTCCGGCCGTAGCTATGCTTGAAGAACGTGCCTAAGTGACTGAATTCCGCAGAACAAAAATCGTTGCAACCATTGGCCCAGCCTCCGAATCACCGGAAATGCTGGACCTGCTGGTAAAGGCCGGCGTCAATGTTGTACGTCTTAACTTCTCACATGGTACGCCGGAGGAACACCGGATGCGTGCCGAAAATGTACGTGAAGCGGCCAGGAAACATGGAAGATGTGTCGGTATCCTTGCTGACATGCAAGGGCCGAAGATTCGTGTGGGTAAATTCAAAACCGGCAAAACCCAACTCACTCCCGGCCAGCACTTCATTATTGATGGCACGCTGGGGCTTGATGACGGCACTGATGAACGCGTGGGCATCACTTACAAAGAACTGGTCAGTGATGTGGAACCCGGCGCACGGCTGCTGCTCAATGACGGCCTTATTGCCATGGATGTTGATGAAATTAAAGATCAGGAGATTCACTGCACCGTGGTCATCGGTGGTGAGTTATCCAACAATAAGGGTATCAATCGTGCCGGTGGCGGCCTTTCCGCTGCTGCACTGACGGACAAGGACAAGGAAGACATCAAGACCGCCTGCGATATTGGCGTGGACTATATTGCCATTTCCTTTCCGCGTGATGGCGAGGATATGAAGTATGCCCGTAAACTGGTGCGCGAAGCCGGAGGGCACGCAGGATTGATTGCCAAGGTGGAACGCGCCGAGGCAGTCGATAATCTGGACAGCATTCTCGAAGAGTCCGACGCTGTCATGGTCGCACGTGGCGATCTGGGCGTCGAAATCGGTGATGCCGCAGTGCCTCCGGTGCAAAAACGCATTTTGCGCAAGGCTCCGCGTTACAATTGTCCGGTTATCGTGGCCACCCAGATGATGGAATCCATGATCAACAATCCGATTCCGACGCGCGCCGAGGTCAATGATGTGGCCAACGCTGTGCTGGATGGCACCGATGCCATCATGCTTTCCGGCGAAACGGCCGCAGGCAAATACCCGGTGGAAACCGTGCGGGCTATGCACCGCACTTGTATTGAAACAGAGAAACAGAAGGTGCTGCCGTCTTCTTCGACACGTGATCCCCGTTACCCTCCCCGCTCAGTGGACGAATGTATTGCCCGGCAGGCCATGGATGCTTCGCACGCCATGCCCGTGGAAGCCATCGCTGCATTTACGCAAAGCGGAAACACAGTGTTGTACATGTCACGCCATCTTTCCAAGGTTCCCATCTATGCGCTGACGCCGAAAGGAGAAACGGCAGGACGTGTCACACTCTTCCGTAATGTCATCCCCAAGCCGATCAGTGGTAATTATGGTGAAACGGACGCGCCCAAGGCCACGCGTGAGGCGCTATCGGTGATGTTGCATGACAAACTGGTGGTGCACGATGATTTAATCATTATGACGCTGGGAACGCCTATGGGTCATGCGGGAGGCACCAATGCGATGAAAATTATTCATGTTGGCAATAGCCTGCAATGATTGATTTGTAAGGAAAGTGAAAATCCCACTTTTCGTTTTCCGTGGAGTAAAAAGGCCATGGATGGTATTTTTACGACTTCATCATAGATGGAAAATTGATTTTAGGGCTCACTCGAGCCACAATGATGGGCGAAAGCCTGCGTAGAAACCAAGGAGGATAAAATGGCGTTAATTTCGATGAGACAGTTGCTGGATCATGCTGCGGAAAATGACTATGGCATGCCGGCATTCAATGTAAACAATATGGAACAGGTGCATGCCATTATGGAGGCTGCCGACGAGGTGAATTCACCCGTTATCATGCAAGGTTCGGCAGGAGCCCGTTCCTATGCCGGAGAACCGTTCTTACGCCACTTGATTGTTGCTGCCATTGAGCAATATCCACATATTCCGGTGGTCATGCATCAGGATCATGGTTCCGAACCTGCCGTTTGCCTGCGCTCAATCCAGTCCGGTTTTTCATCGGTAATGATGGACGGTTCGCTAATGGCCGACGCCAAAACACCGTCCACCTATGAATACAATGTCGAAGTCACCCGCAAGGTTGTCGAAATGGCGCATGCCGGCGGCGTATCCGTCGAAGGTGAACTGGGGTGCCTGGGCTCTCTGGAAACCGGCATGATGGGTGAGGAAGACGGTCATGGTGCTGAAGGTCAGCTGGATATGGACCAGCTACTGACCGATGTGAACGAAGCTGCTGACTTCGTTGACAAGACCGGTGTGGATGCGCTGGCAATCGCCATTGGCACATCTCACGGCGCTTACAAGTTCACCAAGCCGCCTACGGGCGCTGTACTGCGCATTGACCGCATTCAGGAAATCCACGCCAAGCTTCCGAACACGCATCTGGTGATGCATGGTTCATCTTCCGTACCTCAGGACTGGCTTAAAATCATCAACTCCTACGGCGGTGAAATGGGTGAAACCTATGGTGTTCCGGTTGAGGAGATCGTCGAGGGCATCAAGCATGGCGTACGCAAGGTGAATATTGATACCGACCTGCGCATGTCCTCTACAGGCGCGATTCGCAAACACCTGGCGGAAAACACATCAAACTTTGATCCGCGCAAATACTACAAGGCAGCCAAGGATGCCATGAAAGGCATCTGCAAAGATCGCTTCGAGGTATTTGGTTCCGCAGGCCATGCCTCAAAGATTACGGCACGCTCGCTTGAGAATATGGTCAGCTTTTACAGCTAGCCATGGAATAAAAAAGGGCGGTCCATATTCTGTTATGGGCCGCCTTTTTTTCGGGTAGTTTTACAACAAAGTAGCTTTGGATTGACATATTTCACATGGGTGCGCTTCAAGCGCCGAAGGAAACCCTCAACAGCGCAATGGCATACGCCAGACTGGAAACACCTACAAGAGTCAAAATTTCCCCCATGGTATTCTCCTGCTCAAAGCCCATCGGATTTGTTGTTACGACAACCGTCGCCCCAACAGGTATGAATTCTGACTCAGCGATGATCTGACAAATATGACACGCATCACACAACAACTATTCAGAATATCCCGGTTATTGTGGGGAAAATCAGCAGCGGCAAATTCCGCGTACTACCCCTCTCCCTATGTATATTGGATTCGGCTATCGTAGGGGCCTTGAATTCAGGAAACTACACGAAACAGAGGTGTCTATCCCCATGATAAAGGAATCAACAAGAGCATGCCCTGGCCTCATTCTGATCGGACTGATGGGCTCAGGGAAAAGCAGTATTGGCAGAAGGCTTGCCGCACATCTGAATCTGCCCCTGATTGATCTGGATAAGACTATCGTCACCAAAACCGGCCTGAGCATTCCAGAAATCTTTGCCCAACAGGGTGAAACTGGATTTCGTAAACTGGAAACCGAAGCGTTGCGGGAGGCGATTACCCAACATGCTGTTATTGCCACTGGGGGCGGGGTGGTTCTTTCGCAGGAGAATCGCACGTTATTGAAACAGAATGCTCCGGTAGTCTGGTTAAAGGCATCCCCGGAATTTCTGGCAAAGCGCATCGAAGGCGATACCAATCGTCCATTGATTGCATCCGGTAATACCCTACAGAAATTGCGAGAGTTTTCAGATGTCCGTGATCCATTTTATGAAGAATGCGCTGATTTTATCCTGCCGCGAGGCGAGATGGATAAACGACAGGCTATGGAGGCTATTGTCCGGTTCCTGATAGAATATAAAGGCACTAATAATGGTTGAAAATGGCCAGTAGTACTGGTTGGGTTACGGAAAGATCATCCCGGATAAAACTCGTCATTCACGTAGAGCTTATCAATCAAGTCTAATCCCATCGATTTTCGTTGGCCAAAGACGGACATAACGCACAATCAACGGCCTACACCTTGGCACCACACCTTTCGAGTTGGTGCCGGAAGTAGCTTCGCCAGCGTTCGGGTAAGGCTTCAACTTCCACGGCACGATGCAACAGCTCCAAATTATCCTTTTCAGACGTATACAAGCGGTTGATATCATCAATCGTGACATTGTGATCGTCTCGACTGATCGTTTCGAACACGTCTCCGGCCCCAACTTTACCCTCTTTCAATACCGCGAAGTAAAATCCTGTCCGGCGGCTGGCGGAAAATCGCTTGATGATGTCGTCTCGCCCAAATTTGATTCCAAGCTTGTAGCATGGCATCCGTGGTTCGGTAACTATCACCTCACCCAAACCAATCCGGAGTCGATCGCCGATGTTGACCGAATCCTCAAATAAACCATTGGTGGTGAAGTTTTCGCCGAACATCCCCCAAGGCAACTCTATGTGGGGCAGTTTTTTTCGCCAATACTCATAGTGCTCGGCCGGGTATGCATACACTGCCTTGCTTGGCCCGCCATGAACCGACAAGTCAGCCTGTTGATCCCCATCAAGATTGAGTGTTCGCATCATAACGCGGCCTTCGACTGGTTCTTTGAAAATCCCCGTGGTATCGGTCTTGCCCTTCCAAACCACTTCACGGGGGAGGCCCACATTGACAGAAACAAGGTTAGCGGTTGATGTCATCGATTCCTCCCTTTTATAGAACCAAGAGGACCAAGGCTCATTGATGATCCAGAGGGTCAGTTTACCTATTTTTGCCATCGTGGATAGCCGCTCGTTGGCCGGAAACAATCGTTCAAATAAATAACTTTAAGTGGATATGTCTCCTGAACTTTGGCCAGTTTTATAACTGAAATCGAATCCATGCTTATCTGAGATATCAATTTCGGGTAGCATTTGAGCCAGCTAACCGTATCCCTTAACCGGGTGTACACAGAAATGGAACTGGTTTACTTGGGTAAGGAGAAAAATGAACAACCGGCGTGACGTTGCAAACGAGCAGTATAATGGAAGCGAGAAACCCCGTACCGGCGGATCAGTAAAGCTGGCCCGCCAGGTGGAAGCCCCGGTAAATGCCTGCCTGCAATTTAAAGCCTCGGAGCTGGGATCAGGCATGAGAATGATTTTTATTGCACTGGGGAGCTTGTTTGTATTCCTTGGAATAATTGGTATTGTCTTGCCACTTGTTCCTACCACGCCATTTCTTCTTCTGGCAGCAGCCTGTTATGCAAAGGGCTCTGAAAAGTGCTATAATTGGCTTTTCAATCACAGATGGTTTGGAGAATACCTGCGGAATTACCGGGATGGCAAAGGTATCCCGTTAAAAGTCAAAGTTACAATGCTTATATTTTTGTGGCTGACAATCAGTTTGTCAGCAGGCTTTATCATCGACATTCAATGGGTTCAAATAATGCTGATAGGTATTGCGACTGCTGTTACTGCACAGATGTACTACCTGCCTACCTTCAGACCGGAAAGTGAAATTTTTGAAGAACAACAAGATCGCCGCACTTGAGACAATAAAGACATGTGAACGGGGATCAGTATTTCAGCCTGATGAGCGCGAATGGATAATTTAACCGTAATACTCTGCAAAAAAAACGGCCCCGGAGGGCCGTTTTAGATTCAGATACGGAAAATGCTGCTTAAAGCTTGTCGGCTTCCGCAGCCAGGTAGGCAGCCACGCCCTCAGGTGAAGCATCCATCGCCTTCTTGCTCTTGTCCCAGCCGGCGGGGCAGACCTCGCCATGCTCTTCGTGGAACTGCAATGCATCCACCATACGCAGCATTTCATCAATATTGCGTCCCAGCGGCAAATCGTTCACCACCTGATGGCGTACCACGCCTTCCTTGTCGATCAGGAAGGAGCCGCGCAGGGCAATCGCGCCATCAAACAGCACATCATAATCCGTGGCAATCTGTTTGGATAAATCGGCAACCAGCGGATATTGAATATTACCGATACCGCCATCATTCACTGGCGTGTTCTTCCATGCCAGATGGGTAAAATGTGAATCCACGGATACGCCAATCACCTGCACGCCGTGATCTTCAAATTCCTTCAACCGGTGATCGAAGGCAATGATTTCGGACGGGCAGACAAAGGTGAAATCCAGTGGATAGAAAAACATCACCACATATTTGCCCTTATAGTCCGAAAGACTGAAATCTTCCTTGAATGAATTATCGCCCATCACGGCCGTTGCCGTGAAATCCGGGGCTTGTTTGGTAACAAGTACGCTCATTTTAATACTCCTTGTAACGAAATCGGGCTAGCAACGATAACAAGCTTGTGATTGATGTACACCACACAATCAAAAAGGACTTTTATAGCTTCATTATTATATACCAATCCAGCTATGCTTGCGATATGTGGTCTTATACTCATCATGGATTTACCGTCCATCAAATCCCGGCCTTGCAGGATAATTATATCTACCTGCTTGAAACGGATGGCATACTGGCATGCGTTGATCCGGCGGAATCCGCACCCGTAGCGGCTGCATGCATGAAACTGAACCGGAAACTGACGCATATTCTGAATACACATCACCACTGGGATCACGTCGGCGGCAATCCGGAATTGAAGTCAAAATATGACTGTACGGTCATTGGCCCTTCCTATGATGAACCACGTATCCCCGAGCTGGATCAGCCGGTAAGTGAGGATGACACACCCCGTCTCGGTAATCTGGAGATGTCCGTCCTGTTCGTACCGGGCCATACGCGCGGTCATATCGCTTATGTGATCGAAGATGCCCTGTTTTGCGGCGATACGCTGTTCGGCGCAGGCTGTGGACGCCTGTTTGAAGGCACGCCGGAACAGATGTGGAGCAGCCTGAGTAAAATCGCAACATTACCGCCATCCACCCGTTTTTATTGCGCACATGAATACACTCTGGGAAACCTTGACTTCTGTATCGAATGCGTAACGCAAGATGATGTTGTGCAACAGAGATTTGAACGAGATAGTGACAGGCGCCGACAGGGGGTTCCGACCATTCCCGGAACCATCGGTGAGGAGTTAGCTACCAATCCGTTCCTGCTCCCTGCCAATGAAACGTTCAGAAAAAGTTATGCCGACGAACATGGAATTGATCATGACCCAGTCTCTGTTTTCACCCATATCCGTGCGGCCAAAGACCGATGGTGATTATCCCAACAAAAGAAACCCGCCACCCACGATAATTAGAAGTGCTGCCAGTATGCTCCATATAACAGGAAACGGTTTTTCCTTCTGAATACGGGGATCATTGCAGCAGGCCATAACTTAACCTGATGCCGCCTCATCCACATACCAATCACTTGCCGCCAGACGTGCTGCGGGTAACAATTCACCTTGCCGGATACGTTGTAATGCATCCTTCTTACGCCCCCCCACCACCATCACAATACGCCTTCTGCTCCGATTCAATACCGAATAACCCATCGAGACGCGCTCGGGAGGCGGTTTCGGTGCGTTGAACACAGGTATAGCCAAATGTTCGTCCACCAGCGCCGGATTGCCGGGAAACAGGCTCGCCGTATGCCCATCCTCACCCATCCCGAGCAACACCAGATCCATCGGTGGGGCATCGGCCAATAATGCCGCATAATCGTCAGCAGCCTTTTCCGGGCCGCGTTCGGCGTGGATGCGGTGAACATGACTGGAAAGTACAGGCACATGCGACAGCAATGCTTTATCAACCATGGTGTCGTTTCGTTCCGCATCACCAGCAGGCAGACACCGCTCATCTCCAAACCAGACGTGTATGCGACTCCAATCCAATTCGGTATCGCGCAATAATTCATAGCATTTTTTTGGCGTGTTACCACCCGCCAGCACCCAGTGGAATATGTTCCGCTCCGTTATCGCCTGCTCGCAATTGCAAATAACCTGCCGGGCAACCTCCGCCGCCAGCGCGCCAGCATCAGGAAAGATGTGAATATGCATTCTCAATATTAGACAAATCTCGCCAACCTCCCTCACAATCATCCATGAGAGCATCCATTCCCGGTACGTCAAAACTACCTGCCGGATAGGTGTTAACGCTTTTCTCTTTCGCCCACGCCTCCATGATTGGCTCAACCACGCGCCAGCATTCCTCCACACCATCGGCGCGGGTGAACAATCCCGCCTCGCCAAGCAACACATCATGCAACAGCGTTTCATAGGCATCCGGCATACTCGAACCCGCCATGGCATAAGGCGCGTCCAGATGGATGCCACGCAAATCCATCGAAAGTCCCGGTTGCTTGGCAGTCATGGTCAACATCATGCCCTCATCCGGTTGCACACGGAAAATCAGTTCATTGTTTTTCACGGTTGCATCATCGAGTTCAAACAAGGTCTGCGGTGGAGACTTGAAGCGGATGCAAATCTCTGACACGCGCTGCGGTAAACGTTTGCCTGTACGCAGCAAAAACGGCACGCCCTGCCAGCGCCAGTTATCGATATACAGTTTCACGGCAGCAAAGGTCTCCGTAACTGAATCATTGGCAACGCCTTGCTCTTCCCGGTAAGCAGGAACTGAATCTCCCTGAACCGTCCCTGCTTCATATTGCGCGCGCACTGCATGCCTGGCGACATCCTCCGGACTCATGCAGCGTATGGCCCGCATCACCTTCACCTTTTCATTACGCACATCATCGGCGGCAAGCGACAATGGCGGCTCCATCGCCACAATGCTCATCACCTGAATCAGATGGCTCTGAATCATGTCCCTGAGTGCGCCAGCCTGCTCGTAATAACCCGCCCGGTATTCAATACCCAGCGATTCCGCCACTGAAATCTGCACGTGATCGATATAATTACGATTCCACAACGGCTCCAGCACCGAGTTACCAAAGCGAAAAACCATCAGGTTCTGCACCGCTTCCTTGCCCAGATAATGGTCAATGCGGTAAATCTGTGACTCATCAAAATGTGCCTGCAAACTTTGATTCAGCGCCTCGGCGCTGGCCAGATCCATGCCAAACGGCTTTTCAATGACAATCCGGCGAAATCCTTCGTTCTCATCCGCCAGACCTGCCTTGCGCAAATTACTGGCCACGGTCTCATACCATGATGGCGGGATCGCCAGATAAAACAGTGCGTTTTTCCTGCCATCAGCCTCACGCAACGTTCTGGCAAGCTTTTGATATAGTTCCGGCTCCGCCAGATCACCCACAACCACATCCAGTTTATCCTTGATACGCATCCATGAGCGAGGGTTGAGAACAGCATCCGGAAAAAACTGAAGGAGCGCGTCATGCACATAATTTTTCCATGTTGACTGTGAAAAGTTCTCCCGCACCGTGCCAATAATGCGGGAATGGGGGCCAAGAAGATTCCAGCGATGCATATGCGCCAGAGCAGGCAGCAATTTACGCTTGGTGAGATCGCCGGTCGCGCCAAAGATAATGATATTGGCGGCTTCCGGCTGCTTGCTGCCAATCACTGATGCAAATTTCTCACTCATCAGATATGCCTTTCTGCTCTCCATCATCCACGGCTTTGATAGCGTGACCACCAAACCCCGCACGCATGGCATTGACGATTTTACCCGCAAAGGCATCCGTTTCGCGGCTGCGAAAACGCATCTGCAAAGCCAGTGTCAATACAGGTGCCGGAACACCCAGTTCAATCGACTCATTCACCGTCCATCTACCCTCGCCCGAATCATCCATCCAGTCGGACAACGCAGATAAATCACCGTCCTGCTCCAGCGCATCACAGGTCAGGTCCAGCAGCCATGAACTGACGACCGATCCATGCTGCCAGATGCGTGAAATCTGATGCATGTCCAGATCGAACTCATCCTTGGCCTTCATCAGTTCAAAACCTTCGGCAAAGGCCTGCATCATGCCGTATTCAATGCCGTTATGAACCATCTTGACGAAGTGACCGGCACCGATCGGGCCGACATGGCCCCAACCCTTGCCGTCATTCGATGCCAGTGTAGTCAGCCCCGGCGCAATCAATGCGATGGCTTCATCAGAACCGCCGATCATCAATGAATAGCCATTCTTCAACCCCCAAACACCGCCGGAGGTACCACAATCGGCAAACAGAATCCCCTTTTCCGCCAGTTCCCGCCCCCGCCGCTGGCCTTCCCTGTAGTTGGAATTGCCGCCATCGACAATCAAATCCCCGGCTTCAATCCCTGCCGCCAGAAGATTTTCAATAGTAGAATCCACAAACTGGTGCGGCACCATCACCCAGATCACGCGTGGCGCGGCCAGTTTGCTGATAACATCGGCCAGATCGGAGGCCGCTGTCACCGTATTCAGCTCCGTCGCAAGCGCCTTGCCTGGTGCGGCATCCACGTCGTAGGCGACAACTTCATTCCCACCCCCCGCCAAACGCCTTACCATATTGCCGCCCATTCGGCCCAAACCGATCATCGCCAGTTTCATGACTATTTCTCCATGTTTTTCATTGAATTGCCCATCACGTGAGTGGCATGCATGTTAGCAGCCGCCCCGAGATTGGCCAGTTACCCGCTGTGAGTCGCCTTCCACGCAGCCAGCTTACGGCGCATCCGTACCACATGCGATCCGTGCCAGTAGGTCTTGCCGCAACCGGGGCAGGCAAAGACTTCCTCAATCGCCTCGCGGCTTTCCGGTGGTACCATCGAAAAATCCTTGTCATCTCCGCGCTCCAGCAACATGTTACACACCAGACAACGGGAAAACGGACGATACATCCAGTCGATATGAAGGCGTCCGGCCACTTCACGCGCCTGTTCATGCAAGCCTTGCGTTTCAAGCAGAATCAGGCGGCTGGCAGCCCGCTTATGCTCGGCCATTCTACGATCACAGGTAACCAGCAGACGCTCCTCACGAACGGCTTGCGCCACAATTTCCCGGTCCGCACTGCCCGAATGTGCAATGGCGGTATCGTAGCCTGCCGCACGAAGCCAGCGCCCCAGACGCATGAGCATTTCGTCACACAACAGCTTCATTAGGGCCTGTTAACATTGCTTCCACCACCGCACACCATGCAACGGAGAGATTCTCAAGCCGGTATCCACCGCCACCCAGTGCCAGTAAACGGCCCTCACACACCCTGTCCGCCAGATCACACAATTGTCTGGCAGCGTGGCGATGTGATGCAGGTGAATAGGCGAGATGTGTAATGGGGTCGCCCTCAAGCGAATCTGCCCCGCACTGAAAAATAATAAATTGTGGCGCATGGTCAGCAATGAATGTCTCCACCACCTCCCACGAGGCAAGAAATGCCGCATCATCGGCACCCGGTGGCATGGGAATGTTCAGCTTACTCCCTTTCCCCTCTCCCTTTCCTGTTTCTTCAGAAAATCCACTGCCCGGATAAAGATAACGTCCATCCTCATGCACATCGGCAATGATGACACGAGTGTCACTCTCAAAACCGTAAAACACGCCATCACCATGATGTGCATCGATATCCACATAGGCGATTCGTTCGAGTCCATACACTTGCAGCAACGCCTCAATAGCAATGCCGCAGTCGTTGAATACACAGAATCCCGCCGCCCCTCTCCGTCTGGCATGGTGCAATCCGGCAATGGGAACAAAGGCGCACCGGCAACGGCCATCCATGATGCGCATCGCTGCATCCAGAACACTTCCGGCAACTGTGGCCGCCGCTTCATATACCCCTGCAAAAGCGGGTGTATCACCTGCATCAAGCAGGCCACCACCCAACTCGGATGCCCTTCTCACCCGTTCGATATATTCCTTACTGTGGAAGCGTGCAATATCTTCCTTGCTGGCCTGCACCGGCGTACATATGCACACACGATCCAGCAACCCTCGTTCTCCGGCCTCCGCCATAAAGGCGGGAAGTCTCAGCGGACCAAAGGGATGATCCTGACCAAAGGCGTAGCGGCCCAGAGCTTCTCCACAGTACAGACACACTTTATGTCCCATAATCAATTTATGGATGTCATCCGTTGAATACGCAAGCTAGAATGGAGGTATGGAGGGCTGCCATGAGGATATTACACACCATGTTACGTGTCGGTGACCTGGAACGGTCACTGGCATTTTATACCGATGTGCTCGGCATGCGTCTGTTACGCAGGAAGGATTATCCCGGTGGAAAATTCACGCTGGCTTTTGTCGGCTACGGTGACGAATCCGAAACCGCAGTTATTGAACTGACACACAATTGGGATGCAACCTCTTATGATCCAGGCAACGGTTTCGGCCATATCGCCATCGGCGTGGATGACATTTACACAATGTGTGAGGACATCAAAGAGGCTGGTGGCAAAGTTGTCCGCGAGCCCGGCCCGATGAAACATGGCAACACCGTGATTGCCTTTGTGGAAGACCCTGACGATTACCAGATTGAGCTAATTCAACAAACTTGAGGCAATTGTATTAAAATGAACAATGTAATTAAATCTCCAACCAATCAGTCACAACCAAACCGTTGAACAAGCGCCTCAATCGTCATGTTCGTAGCAAGTTGATCGTGAGGGATCAGGGCATACTTCCAGGGCTTACCGCCATAGGTTGCCGTATGCGTCGAGGCACGCTGACACCAGAGAACCGCCGCATCTTTCTTGGCCAGCACATCGGCTGCTTCCATCTGGTTGCGAGCCTTGGGTTCCAGCATGTATATCGCATCTTCTGTTTCGGCCACGAAGTCCGGCTGATACTCAAGTTGCCGGGCTCCTGATTTGTACCACAACTGGAATTGATCCTTGGTTGGCCTGAACCATTTCTGAGAGCCGTGTTCAAGGATCACGGCAAGAATACGCTCGGTCTCCGAGTGGAATTTCTGAACCGGGTACAGGCAGCGCTGAAACCCACCGAACAGATATTTCGCCATGTTGCTTTTATCAGTTGGAGAAACCTTGTAATCAGTCGCCGGTTCACTGACCAGGACGGTGTATGCGCATTCTTTGAGGTCAGTGAAGCCTTTACTGATAACAACATCATAGCCCGCTGTTTCTTCCCAATAGTATTTCTGCATCTGGGCGTGAATCAGACCGGCAATCTCACGCCGATGCATCCGCAATACCTTGTGGACATCCTCTCCATCCGACAGATAGCTCTGGAAGTGCGCTACTGTCTGACCAGCCAGATCGTAAAGCAGGTCGGCATGCTCATCGTAGGAGACATCATTACAATCCATCAGTGCGCTGACGATATAATCCTCAAGCCTTTTCTCTTTGATGCCTCCGGAGCCAAAGCCGATCACCTCCGTCTCTCCAGTGCGCAGGTACTGCAACCAAAGATCGTCTGATGGTGGCTGGAAATGCATTCCGCCAAGATTGAGAGGAAATGGCTTGTAACCTGAACGAACTTCGCCTTGAGGCACAACCAGAATACGGGGAATATCAATGGTTTGCTGAACAACAACCTCGGTTGTTTTGGCCACAATGGAAGCTACGTCAGGTTTCTCAACGACACCTTCCAGTTCCATTTGCGGTGGCCGATAGAGTTCTTCGACCCCCCTGCAAATTTCGGCTTGTATTTCGGCCTTTTTAAGGTGTGCAGCACTTGGCTGGTTCTCCATCTTCCGGATCACATCATAGGCGATCCGGGCAACCCGTTGATCTTCAGGCTTCGTGAACACGGGTGCAGACTGTTGCCTGGCCACTTCGGTCGAAGCTGTGATGTTGCCAGTCTCAATGCCCAGCAGTTGCGTCACAGATGGCTGTGATACCACGGTCTTTGTTTTCCTGGTAATTTCATCGTCTGCAAGAATCACCTGCTGCAAACGGATCGGTGAATCAGACCTGTTCGCCTCATCGACGATCTCCTGGAACTTGTCATGCGCCACAATGCTCAAGCGATCAACGGCAGCCACACCGGTTTTTCGGCCATAAGGCAGACGCAGGCCGCGTCCAATGGACTGCTCGATCAGCGTGCGGGCGTTGGCCGCTCGCAAGGGAACAATGGTATACAGATTGGTCACATCCCAGCCTTCCTTGAGCATGTTGACGTGGATAACGATTTCGGTCGGTTCATCATTGTTCTCAACCTTCAGAAGGCGCTCGACCATTTCATCTTCTTTCGCACCTGTCTGGCTGGAATCAACTTGAATCACCTTGTCCTTGTAACGTCCTTCGAAGAAGGCATCGCTCTGAATCAGATCAATCAGGGCTCCGGCATGCGTAGTTTCGCGGGCAATCACCAGCATGAACGGTTTGACAATTCGCTCACCTGTTTCGCGGGCATAGGTTTCAAGCAGTACTTTCGTTTGCTCATGCAGGCGAACGCCATCTTCCAGCTTCAGGTGCTCCACCTCTTCCTGTTGCATGGCAGCAGGGTTAAAATCCTTACGGGTCACAACGGCAGGCTCTTTGACAAAACCATCTTCCATTGCCCGGCCCAGTGGATAGTCAAATACCACATTTTTGAAAGGAACAGGCCCACGATTTGATTCTATGAATGGTGTTGCGGTGAGTTCTAAACCAATCAGAGGTTTCAGATCATTAATCGCTTTCACGCCAGCCGATGCACGGTAGCGGTGTGATTCATCCATCAAAAGTACCAGGTCAGGCAGGGCAGCCAGATAATCGAAATAGCTTTCACCGATGTATTCAGAAAGTCGTTTTATTTTGGGTGACTTTCCACCCCGCACTTCAGAATTGATCTTGGAGATATTGAAAATATTGATATGAACGTTCTTTTCAAGTCCCGGCAGCATGTCGGAGCGAACACTGTTTTTCTGGTTGTAGTTGTCGCCGGTAATAATGACTGGCGTATTGACTGCAAACTCGGCAATGCCCTTGAATACATACTTCGGCGTATTGGGCGTGAAGTCAGCGATCAACTTGTTGTAGATCGTCAGGTTTGGAGCCAGCACGAAGAAATTGTCTAGCCCATGTGCCAGATGCAAATAGCTGATAAATGCACCCATCAGTCGTGTCTTGCCGACGCCAGTAGCCAGCGCAAAGCAGAGCGAAGGAAAATCACGCTCAAAGTCGGACAGTGTTGGATATTCGCTGCGAATAATCTCCAGCATGGCGGCCACATCAGCGCTCTTGGCCGGGTGCGCGATATCCATCACGCGATCCAGAATCTCCAGCGATTGCCGCTGCGGCGGGCGCAGGGAGAGACGTCCGGCAATCGCATTTACATGGCGGTTCATCGCAAATGACTCCAGGGGCAATCGATGCTATGATTTGCGTATGCGTTCAAAGCTTTCCACCTCCAATCCATACCTGCGCAACAGCGAGCTGCGTGAATCCATGGTATTCAAGTCCGTCGCCAGTTCGTCGGCTATTGAGGGCATCCGTGCACCCTTTCGGCAACTGGAACGCCCTAACAAACCCGCCGCAACAAATCGAACCAAACACACCGACAAAAGCACGCTTATCACTGACTGATCGCTTTCAGCGTACGAGCGATAATCCGGCGGAACACTTCTGTCATCGGCTCGTAATCCCTGCCAAGACCGGCGTGAATTGCAGCAATGTAACGCTTTTTTTCCTGTCCGCGCACCCCGGAAAAGTCGAGGGCGGGCAGCCCGGCCTGCAAGCCCATCAGCATGGCAAGCATCCGGGCGCACCGGCCGTTGCCTTCACGGAAAGGGTGGATCAGAACAAATTCAGCGTGAACCACGGCAAGCGCATGCGCCTGATCTTCAGCGTTTCGGAACCGGCAGGGCGTGTATTCCTGCAAAGCCCCGCTCTCGAACTCCTGCATCAATGCCGGCACTCGAGCGGCGGAAGCGAACATGAAGCCCCCTTTTGTCATGTTTACACTGCGGAATTCACCGGCCCACGAATAGATGCCGCCGAGCCAAAGCCTGTGCATCCGGCATATATCATTGGCGGTAAACCGTTGCTCCAATGTGGTTTCATCAATCAATCGCTGCGTAGTGGCAAGTAACGCCTCCGATTCGCGTCGCGCCATTTCACGCACCAACCGGATTCCGGCCAGATTGCGCAACACCCGACCACGAGAACCGGGCTCGAACTCGGCCTCCGGTCCGTGCGCGGCGTACCTGTCAGACTCAGCGATCACCCGCCTTCCTCCCCATCGAACATATCCTGCTGGCCCGGTTTGGGCGGTACCTTGGTCAGATTCTCCACTTGCAGGGAGTAATCATCATGCCCCCATTCGCAGCGGGAGAGCACTTGCCTTGGAATCTTCTTCACCGTGATATTCGAGAAATCCGCATTGCCTCGGAAAGCTGCACACAGCACCAGCAGCGAACGATCCGAACCCACCTCATCGGAGAGCTTCTGCAACTGCTCAAATGAAAGCGTTTGTGTGGTCACATAGATAAAATCATTTTCGGTGGAATGCCCATGCTGCCAGTAGATCGAATCGGAAGGCGCATAGGTGAAACCCTCCAGCTTGCACAACGCCTCGGCGAGCATGTTGGGGTTGTACTGCTTGTTGATCACCCAGTTGCCCCATTTATCCTGCTCCAGCAGGGACGGAGCCAGTTTGAAGTAGCGGAACCCTCCACCACCTTTCCAGTTTGCCTCCTTGGAGATGCCGCCGGGGTCTTCGCCGTCGATCACCTTCCGCATGCGCGGGATGATATGCGTATGACAATGCTCACCCAGCTCCACCATAATCCAGCGGCGTCCCATTTTGTGGGCTACCGCACCGGTGGTGCCGGAACCTGCAAAAGAATCAAGAATAAGCTCCCCGGGGCTTGATGCGATTTCAATTATCCGTTGAATCAATTCCTCTGGTTTAGGGGTATCGAAAACTGGCTTGCCTTGGAACAATTGTAAGGAATGTTTTTTTGCAGTATCTGTAGTGCCCACCTCATCAGCATACCAGATGGTTTCAGGTGTTAACCCTGATTCTGCAGATTCACTAAGAAACTTCTTTATTCTTGGAACATTGTTGCCCGACATTCCAAACCAAATTTTTCCATCGGCTATCGCTTGCTCCATCCGTTCCTTGGTGTAACGCCAGCAGTTTCCTTCCGGTAGCTCATGTTCTTTTCCGTTAGGGGCCACAAGAGTGTAGAACTGGTTTTTAGTACCATGTCCCGCTTGAGCCAAGGCCGATATCGACTGCCAGGAGCCACGAGAATCATTGTCTGGGTTCTTATAGCGATCAAGAACAGTCTGATTTAACGGCAACGGATTTCGAATGCTTTCAAAGGCAGCTTTGTCTTTCGCATATACGATTATGTAACTTGCCTATTAACAATTTGCAGCATGGTTTTGCACTGGCAAGTGCACGATGCATAGGCTCAACAGGCGGTTAGGTAGTTGTGACTCCCACTGTCTGCGATTGAATCGGTAACAGAATTCGTTGAGGTACTCTTGCAGATGGGAGGAAGACACTCCGTGGTAGGTTCCCAATAGGAATCGTTTCAAATTACTGATGACGACATGTACCCAAGGCAGCCACTCGTCCACTTTCTCCGGTGGTGTTACCCGGGCTTCATGCTGTTGCGTGTCAGCAAGACTATTAAGCGCAGCCAGTGCATCGCTCCTAGCCACACTGCCCGGCTCCAGGCTTCGCATGGAGAAGGCTCTAACGGTTTCATGATTGATGCTTTGAACAGATGTCATGGACACAAATCCAGCTTTTTTACCTCTATTTTCGCATCCAATCAAAACCGGCGTCTTACCTTCCGCACCACGGCCCCTCTTGCCTTTTTGCCTTCCACCAACCAGTGCATCGTCAATCTCTACCAACTGACTAAGCCGATACAGGCTATCGCGGTGTCCCATGGCTGTACGAATCTTACGCAACATTGATCTTGCCGTAGGCCAAGATACGTTGAGAAGCTTCG
>CAZEMN010000002.1:0-46932 GCA_964513335.1 uncultured Zetaproteobacteria bacterium
TCCTCCAGCACAATGCCACGGGACGCCAGCTCATCACGGATGGCATCAGCACGGGTAAAATCGTGATTCTTCCTCGCCTGTCCCCGCTCGGCAATCAGCGCCTCAATATGCGCGGCGTCTACATCATCCCCCTGAAACCATACATCCACACCTTCCTGCACAATGCCGAGCATGCCGCACATGGCCGTAAAGGAAGCCACAGACGCCGCCACATCTTCACCGGCATCCAGCGCCTTGTTTATACTGTGCGCCGTATCAAACAACACCGCCAGCGCTTCCGCCGTATTGAAATCATCATTCATGGCTAAAATAAAGTCAGGGGTGAGAAGTGAGGTGTCAAAGGAACTTTCCTCCTGACTCCTGACTCCTGACGTCTCACATCTTTTTATCGTCTCATACAGACGATCAAGCCCTGCCTTCGCCGCTTCCAGCGCTGCGTCCGAGAAATCCAGCGGTGAACGGTAATGCGTGCCGAGAATGAACATGCGCAGCACTTCCGGATGGTATTTTTCGTAGACCTCGCGCAGGGTGAAGAAGTTGCCCAACGACTTGGACATCTTTTCTTCATTGATATTCACGAATCCATTATGCAACCAGTAGCGGGCGAAACCGCCGCCATTGGCCGCACGCGCCTGCGCTATTTCATTCTCATGATGCGGAAACTTCAAATCCATGCCGCCGCCGTGAATATCGAAAGTATCGCCGAGATGGGTGCAACTCATGGCCGAACATTCGATATGCCAGCCGGGCCGTCCCTTGCCCCACGGCGCATCCCAGGCAGGTTCTCCCGGTTTGGCCATCTTCCACAATACAAAATCCAGCGGATCGCGTTTGGTCTCGTCCACTTCCACGCGGCTTCCCGCTTCCAGATCATCGATGTTCTTGCCGGAAAGCTGTCCATATGCCGGAAACTTGCGAACGGCATAAAGCACATCTCCTGAGTCGGCGACGTAGGCATAGTTCTGTTCCACCAACTCCTCAATCATGGTAATCATGGCATCCATGTGAGCGGTAGCACGCGGTTCGGAAACCGGGCGCAGGCAACCCAGCGCATCCACATCCTCGTGAAACGCGGCAATCATTTCGGAAGTCAGCGCATCAATTGAAATGCCTCGTTCATGGGCGCGTTTGATAATCTTGTCATCCACATCGGTGAAATTGCGTACGTAATTCACCGCATAGCCAAGCTGTGTCAGCCAGCGGTAAATCACATCGAACACGACCATGACCCGCGCATGCCCCACATGACAATAGTCATACACGGTGACGCCGCAGACATACATGCCTGCCTTACCGGGAATCAGCGGCGTAAAGACTTCCTTTTTACGGTTTAAGCTGTTGTAAATAGTCAGCATTAGCCAACAAATGCCTGCATAGAAACAGCAGTTTCCGGTACAGATGCCCGAAGCTTGTGATCCTCGGTGATCAAAGGAAGCTGCGCCTGTTCCGCCAATGCCAGATATTGAGCATCATAAGCGCTGATCTTCAATCTGGCCGCCAATGTGAGCGCATCCGGCATGTTCACCTCGCACTCGCCCTCCGCCAGCAATGTCACTGCCGATCGCCATACCCGTTTACATGTTTCCAGATCAAGATTTCCGGTGCGTTCGCTCGTCGCCAGGATATTCAGGAATTCATGACGCCATAAGGACGGAACCAGCCAATAGCTGTCCTCCTTCCACACCTGTGCAGCCAAATCACTTTTATCTCCGGCAATCAGGGCATAAGCCACGACATTTACATCCACAACAATCATACCCGTCCCTGATTCCTTGCGCGATCAAGCCACGCATCATTGATAGGTGATTTTCCGGCAACTGGTTTGGGCAACTCACGAACCCTGTCGGGCCTCATCAAACCTTCTTCCAAAATAGTCAAAGCTTCCCGTGTTAACGAGCGATGGTGCTTACGCGCCTTATCCTTCAGACGATGATGAAGACTTTCCGGAAAATCCTTGATGACGAGGCCGGGCATGATGTTCTCCTTACTAGCGAATTGCTAGCGAATTGCTAGCTTCGTATCCCCAATCTGTCAACCGGGCAGTGCTAGCAAGCTTATGAAATTCGCTGAATCATATCCTCAAGGCGCTTGCGCACGCCACCTTCTCCCAGGAACCCAACGATGCCGGACATCTCCGGGCCATGAAGCGCTCCCGTCAATGCCACGCGCAAGGGCATGAACAACCCCTTGCCTGTACGCCCTGTTTTCTCCTTAATAGTCTGAACCCATATTTTCCAATCATTTTCATTTCGCGCCATGCCGTTCCATGCATCCAGCGCAGCCTGATAAAATACGGCCCCGGCATCATTCGCCACGGATTTGGCCTCTTCGCTTAAATCCGATCCGGCATCCAGCATGCGCCGGTAGGCCAGCACATCCTCCGCCCGCTCCATATTCCCCTGCACCAGAAGAGCGAAGGATTCATCGGCTCCGGGCAGGTGTTCGCGCACCTGAACCAGCAACGTATTGACTGGCAGGTTATGAAGCAGACGCGTATGCCAACGCCACATTTCATCGTCCGACCAGCGAACCGCCGCCGTGGACACATGCCGCGCATCGAAATGCTGCATCAATGCATCCAGTGACAACGCATCTTCGGATATGTTCGGATGCCCGAGTCGCACTATCGCCTGCGCCAGCGCTATCGGCATAAGCCCCTCTTGCCGCAACTCCGCAGCACTGTGACTGCCCGAACGCTTGGACAACTTCGCGCCATCCCGGCCCAGCAGCAGGCCGTGATGCAGATATGCGGGCACACTCCTATCCAGATGCTGCAATAGCCATACCTGATAGGCCGAGTTGGTCAGGTGATCGTCGCCGCGCATCACATGGGTTACACCGTCTGTTGCATCGTCCACGGCATTGGGCAGCAAAAAAGTAAAGGAATCGTCTGAGCGCACAATCACCGGATCATCCAGATCATGACAGGCAAAGTGCACATCGCCTCGCAATACATCCGGAACAATCACTTCGCCATCGTCCTGATGAACAGCCAGACGCCAGACATGCGCTTCATGTTCGGCACGGGAGGCCGACTCCTTCGATGAAAAGTTCCGGCAGCGACCAGTATATCGAGGGGGGAGTCCACGGGATGCTGCCAGTTTACGGTCCAGTGCCAGTTGGCCCTCCGTGCAGAAGCAGCGGTAAGCCATTCCCCGTTGCGCCAACTGTTCCAGAGCCTGCCGGTGCTGTGCAGCCTGATCCGACTGAAACAGGATATCTCCGTCCCAGTTCAGACCCAGCCAGCTTAAATCGTCGCAAATGGCCTGGATAAACTGCTTTTCCGAGCGCTCCCGATCCGTATCTTCAAAACGCAGCAAAAAACGCCCACCACATTTCCTGGCATACAGCCAGTTGAGCAATGCGGTACGCACATTGCCCAGATGCAATAATCCGGTCGGGCTGGGTGCAAAGCGGGTGACAATTTCACTCATGCGCGTTTCTTCCCTTTTTCTGAGTCCCCTTCTTCGGAAGAATCAGCATGTATTCATCGGGGTGCACATACCCGAGTTCACGGTGTACGAGCTCCTCCAAAGCCTTGGGGTCGTGGCGCAGACGCAGTACTTCTTTGGCCAGTCTTTCCCTTTGCTGCCGTAGTTTGGTCACCTCGGCCCGTAAGTCTGAAAGACCCTGTTGTTCCTTGCGGTAAACAAGATAACCGTGGTCGGAAAGGACAAGATTATAGGCCATTGTGGCAAGAAGTGCCCAAATCAACGTCCAGCCCAGCCACCGCCGGACCCGGCTTGCCAGTCCCCGCTTCTTCAGTCTTTACCTCTTAACCTGCATTATCCATAAATCGCCGTGATGATTGCGCAGGAACTTTGTTCGCAACGGACAGCGTGGCCCCGAAGCGGCCATTCCATAGGAAGGAGACCGTAGCTATGCATACGGATGACCGACGAGGGATTCGTTGCGAACAAAGGGACCAGCAAGGGCATGGCAGCATTTGTGAATAATGCAGGTTAGTAATCCTGTCAGAAAAATGCTGCCCGTCCGGCATACCTTGCGGAAGCACCCAGTTCTTCCTCGATACGCAGGAGTTGATTGTATTTGGCCAGTCGGTCCGAACGTGAAGCCGAACCGGACTTGATCTGGCCGCAACCCAACGCCACCACCAAATCGGCAATGGTGGTATCCTCGGTCTCACCCGAGCGGTGGCTCATCATGCAATGGTAACCCGCATCCATCGCCATACTGACAGCCTCACGTGTCTCGGTCAGCGTGCCGATCTGATTCACCTTCACCAACAGGGCATTGGCTACGCCTTTTTCGATACCTTCCTTCAAAATTGCCGGGTTGGTCACAAAAATATCGTCTCCCACCAGTTGCACCTTGGCTCCCAGACGATCCGTCAGCAGCTTCCAGCCACCCCAATCGTTCTCGGCGAGCCCGTCTTCAACCGAAAGGATCGGGTACTGCGCACACCAGTCCGCCAGAAATTCAACCATGGCAGAAGAATCAAGCTGTTTGCCCTCTCCTGCCAGATTGTAGATACCATCCTTGTAAAATTCGGATGCTGCCGGATCCAACGCGATGAACACATCGCTTCCTGCCTTTAACCCCGTTTTGTCAATCGCTTCCAGAACGGCGTCCACAGCGGCCACATTGGATGGCAATGAAGGAGCAAAACCGCCTTCATCACCTACAGCTGTATTATAACCTTTTCCTTTGAGTACCGATTTCAGCGCATGGAATACTTCTGCCCCCATCTCAAGCGCCTGTGCAAAACTGTTGGCTCCGGCCGGAACAATCATGTATTCCTGAAAATCAACATTATTATCGGCATGCTCGCCACCGTTGAGCACGTTCATGCAAGGCACCGGCAGCAGGTTTGCATCATCGCCGCCAAGATAACGGAACAAAGATTTCTTCTCCTCAATAGCCTGCGCTTTGGCCACGGCCATGGAAACACCCAGGATCGCATTCGCGCCCAGCCTGCCCTTATTGGGCGTGCCATCGAGTTCTATCATGGCATGATCCAGCCCTGCCTGATCCGATGCATCCATACCCTTCACAGCGTTGGCAATCTCGCCATTCACATGGGACACAGCCTTCTGCACGCCCTTTCCGTTCAACCGATCTCCACCATCGCGCAATTCCACCGCTTCGCGCGTTCCCGTGGAAGCGCCACTGGGCACCCCGGCACGCCCAAAAGCGCCGGAGGCAAGTGTGACATCTACTTCCACTGTCGGATTGCCGCGCGAATCAAAAATTTCGCGACCATGAACTGTTGCAATTTCACTCACGTTTTGCTCCTCAAAATAAAATATTCACTACAAGTGGAAAATCGGGGACAGTTTACTTTCTTCCCCGGCAAAGCCGAGCACGGGAAAAAGTAAACTGTCCCCGATTTTCCGTGTCCTTGTGATTTAAACTTTCTTTACGACTTCATCCAGCCGTTTTAATACGTTCAGCAAATCCTCGAGACCACCCAGCGCCAGGGAATTCGGACCGTCGGACAAGGCTTGATCCGGATCGGGATGTACTTCCATAAATACTGCCGCCACGCCGGTTGCTACCGCTGCGCGTGCCAGCCCCGGCACAAACTCGCGGTTGCCGCCCGTCGCACCGCCCAAACCACCTGGCTGTTGCACGGAATGCGTGGCATCAAACACCACCGGTGCGCCGAAATCCCGCATCACCAGCAAGGATCGCATATCGGAAACCAGATTATTGTATCCGAAACTCACGCCCCGTTCACACAGCATCATATCCTGATTTCCCGTAGCCAGCGCCTTATCCAGCACATGCCGCATATCCCAGGGGGCCAGAAATTGGCCCTTCTTGATATTCACCGGTTTACCGGTCTTTGCCACAGCCTCGATAAAATCCGTCTGCCGGCATAAAAATGCCGGGGTCTGTAGCACATCGGCCACTTTGGCGACCGGTTCCGCCTGCTCCGGCGTATGCACATCGGTGATGACCGGCACGCCCACTTCATCCTTCACGCGCTTAAGAATACGCAGACCCTCTTCCAGGCCGGGACCACGGAAGCTGTCTTTACTGGTCCGGTTCGCCTTGTCAAAACTTGATTTAAAGATCAATGGTATACCACATTTTGTGGCAATATCCCGGATGGACTCGGCAATACGCAGGGTGAAATCCTCACTCTCGATCACACACGGACCTGCCATCAAAACGAGCGGCCGGTCATTACCAATTTCAAAATCAGCAATGCGAATACGGTGCGGGTCCATCACTGCCCGGATGCCTCTTTTCCGGCATGTTCTTTCGCGGCGTTAACGAATCCTGCAAACAATGGATGTGGCGCATACGGCCGTGATTTAAACTCGGGGTGAAACTGGCACGCTACAAACCATGGGTGATCCCTGACCTCGATAATTTCAACCAGAGACCCGTCAGGGAGTTCGCCGGAAACCACAAGCCCTGCCGCCTCCAGTTTTTCACGGTACGTATTGTTGAACTCGTAGCGATGCCGGTGCCGTTCACGAATCTCGGGCATGCCATACGCATCAGCAGTCCGGGTGCCCGGAATCAATTTGCATGGATATCCACCCAAACGCATGGTGCCACCGAGATCATCCTGACCCGTTCGCTGGACGCGTTGCCCTTCCTGTTCCCACTCGGTCATCAAAGCAATCACCGGGTGCTCGGCGCGCTCGTCAAACTCGCTGCTGGTGGCATTTTCGATACCGGCAGCATGGCGTGCGAACTCGACCACCGCCATCTGCATTCCCAGACAGATTCCCAGGTACGGCACCTTGTTCTCACGCGCAAACCGGATAGCAGCCATCTTTCCATCAGTGCCGCGTTGCCCGAATCCTCCCGGCACCAGAATGCCATGAACATCCTTTAAGACATCACACCCTTCCTTCTCCAGTGATTCCGCATCGATGTAGTCAATCGCCACACGTACGCCACCCGCCATGCCGCCATGGGACAATGCTTCGTTGACCGATTTGTAGGCATCCGCCAGTTCCACATACTTGCCCACCATGGCGATACGCACCTCGGCTTTCACATCACGCACCTTGCGGCAAATGTTCTGCCACTCGCTCAAATCCGGCTCAGGATCGGGCATGCCAAAATGTTCCAGAATCACCGTCCCCAGACCGCCATCCCGCAATGAAAGCGGTACCGCATAAATCGTATCCACATCCGGGGCATCAATCACGGCATGCCCCGGAACGTTGCAGAACAACGCGATCTTGTCCTTCTGGCCCTTGGAAATCGGATGATCGCTGCGGCACAGCAGCACATCCGGCTGAATACCAATCTCGCGCAGTTTCTGCACCGAATGCTGTGTCGGCTTGGTCTTCATTTCACCCGCCGAACCGATGTACGGCACCAGTGTCAAATGCACATAGGCCGTGTTTTCGCGGCCCAGATCAAAACGAAGCTGCCGAATAGCTTCAAGAAACGGTTGCGACTCGATATCACCCACCGTGCCGCCGATTTCGACCAGTGCAATATCCACATCGTCGCTTCGGAGAGACAAAATCGCATCCTTGATGGCATCGGTGATATGAGGAATTACCTGTACGGTCGCACCCAGATAGTCGCCCCGGCGCTCTCTACGAATCACCGACTCATAAATACGTCCGGTGGTAAAATTGGAACGTTTACTCATGGTAGCATGCGTAAAACGCTCATAGTGCCCGAGATCAAGATCGGTTTCCGCACCATCGTCGGTGACAAACACTTCGCCATGTTGATAGGGACTCATGGTGCCGGGATCAACGTTGATATAGGGATCGAGTTTCTGCATGGTCACGGATAATCCACGCGCTTCGAACAGCGCGGCAAGACTGGCTGCGGCAATGCCCTTGCCGAGCGAAGATACAACCCCGCCGGTGACAAAAACGAAACGTGTTTGCTTACTCATAGACGGGCCGGGAAGTTATCAGATGGCTGTTACTCACGCCACCTAAAAAGACAAGTTATCCCATCCACTTTCGGGCATTACGGAACATACGCAACCACGGGCCATCCTCACCCCATTCCGCCGGGTGCCACGAGTGCTGCACCGTTCGAAACAGCCGCTCCGGATGCGGCATCATAATGGTGAAGCGGCCATCGGGCGTAGTGAAGCCGGTTAAACCATCCGGTGAACCGTTCGGATTATACGGATAGGTGCTTGCAGGCCTCCCATCCGGGCCCAGATAGCGGAGAGACGCCATGGCAAAAGCCTGCTGCTCGTTTGAGTCGAATTCTGCTCTGCCTTCACCATGCGCCACCACCAGTGGCAGTTTCGATCCGACCATGCCATCCATCAATATGGAAGGCGAATCCAGCACCTCTACCATCAGCAACCTTGCTTCAAACTGCTCGGAACGATTGCGCACGAACCGTGGCCAGCGCTGTGCTCCAGGAATCATGGATTTCAGGTTTGCCATCATCTGGCAACCATTGCATACGCCCAACGCAAAGGTATCGGAACGATGGAAAAACGCCGCGAATTCGTCCCTGGCCTGGTGATTGAATAGAATAGAGTTGGCCCAACCACGTCCCGCACCCATCACATCACCGAACGAAAACCCGCCACAGACCGCAAGTCCCTGAACATCCGTCAGAGAAATACGCCCCTCAATGATGTCGGACATATGCACATCCACACACGCAAAACCCGCCCGGTCAAAGGCCGCCGCCATTTCTACCTGGCCGTTCACGCCCTGCTCACGCAGCACAGCCATTCCCGGTCTGCCCAGATTCACAAATGGTGCGGCAATATCCTCACACGGGTCAAACGTAAGCTCGGCGAACAATCCGCCATCCTTGTCATGATGAATAGCCTCGAATGCCTCCCCGGTGCACTCCGGGTTGTCACGCAGGCTGGCGATGCGGTAACCGGTTTCACTCCATGTCTGCTGTAAATTTGTGACAGGTTCGTCGATCAGGGCACCTTTCCGGCCCTCTATAAAAACAATCCGGTCCTTACGCGGATGACCAATGATGTGTGAGACATGCGCCAACCCACAATCAGCCAGATAAGACAGTACGGTCTCACGCTCATTCCGGCGTATCTGAATCACCGCGCCCAACTCCTCGGCAAAGAGAATAGCCAGATCATCATACCCCAGAGCAGCCAGATGCACCGTGATGCCGCAACGCCCGGCAAAAGCCATTTCACACAGGGTGGCAAGCAAACCGCCATCGGACCGGTCATGGTAGGCAAGCAACAGATTCCGACGATTCAGGTGCTGGATGGCATTGAAAAACGCCTTCAACAACGCCGGATCACCCACATCGGGGGTCTCGTCGCCGCTTGCCCCGTACACCTGCGCCAGCGCCGAGCCGCCGAGCCGGTGTTTTCCATTCCCCAGATCAATCAGAATCAGGTCGGTATCGCCCTGATCCATCCGCAACTCCGGCGTACACGTTTTACGCGCGTCACGAACCGGCGCAAAGGCCGATACATTAAGCGATAACGGCGCAATCATTTCACGCCCGATTATTTCACCTCGATCGCCAACCACATCCCACACCGTCTTCATGGACAGCGAATCCTTGCCCACCGGAATGGATACCCCCAGCGCCGGACACAGTTCCATACCTACGGCCTTCACCGTTTCATACAGTTTGGCATCTTCGCCCGCATGTCCACAGGCCGCCATCCAGTTGGCCGACAATTTCACATCGGAAAGTTTATCGATGCATGCCGCCGCGATATTGGTGATGGCTTCACCCACCGCCATGGGTCCGGAAGCCGGTCCATTGAGCACCGCCACCGGCGTGCGTTCACCCATGGACATGGCCTCGCCTGAATACCCTTCATAATCCGTCAGGGTGACGGCGCAATCGGCCACCGGCACCTGCCATGGACCCACCATCTGGTCGCGGGCAACAAGTCCTGTGACCGAACGATCACCAATGGTGATGAGAAATTCCTTGCCGGCTACCGCAGGAAGACGCAACACACGCATGGCTGCCTCGCGTACATCAATGGCATCCCGTTCAAGCGGAACGGTGCGTGCAGGAATGTGCTCGGCCACACGCGTCATTTTCGGCGGTTTGCCAAGCAGTACATCAAGCGGAAGATTAACGGGCTGGTTGCTGAAAACCGGGTCATTCACGGCAAGGTTCCGTGCTTCCGTAACTTCGCCAAGGACGGCAAACGGGCAGCGTTCACGTTCGGCCATTTCTCTGAACAAGCCCAGCGACGTCTTGTCAATCGCCAGCACATAGCGCTCCTGCGCCTCATTGCACCAAATCTGCATCGGACTCATGCCCTGTTCCATATTGTGCACGGCCCGCAAATCAATCCAGCCGCCACGTCCGGCATCGTTAATCAGTTCCGGTACGGCATTGGATAATCCACCCGCACCAACATCGTGAATAAACAGAATGGGATTTTCCACCCCCATCTGCCAGCAGCGATCCAGCACCTCCTGGCAACGGCGTTCCATCTCGGGATTACCGCGCTGAACTGAATTGAAATCGAGTGCTTCCACATTGCTACCTGCATCCATGCTGGATGCCGCGCCGCCACCCAGACCGATCAGCATGGCGGGTCCGCCCAACTGAATAATCAGGGAACCCTCGGGCACCTCGCGTTTATGGATGTGGCGGGCATCAATATTGCCCACCCCGCCGGCAATCATGACGGGCTTGTGGTAGCCATACAGGGTGTCGCCCACCTCTTGCTCGAATGTACGAAAATAGCCACAGATGTTGGGACGGCCGAACTCGTTATTAAAGGCGGCCGCGCCGATCGGCCCCTCGATCATGATATCCAGCGCCGAAGCAATACGCCCGGGCTTGCCGAAATCCTGCTCCCATGGCTGCTCAAAACCCGGGATACGTAAATTGGAGACCGCAAACCCGCACAGTCCCGCCTTGGGTTTGCCACCAATGCCGGTCGCCCCCTCATCGCGAATCTCGCCACCGGAACCGGTAGCCGCCCCTGAAAACGGTGAAATCGCGGTGGGATGATTATGCGTCTCCACCTTCATCAGGATGTGGGTATCAGCTTCATGCCGGACATACGCGCCATTGGCATCGGGATGGAATCGCTGCGCTTTCGCTCCCTCGATCACCGAGGAATTATCGCTGTAGGCCACCAGCGTACCTTCCGGGTGCATTTCATGGGTGTGGCGAATCATCGAAAACAGTGATTGCTCCTGTGGCCTGCCATCGATCACCCAATCCGCATTGAAAATCTTGTGCCTGCAATGCTCGGAATTGGCCTGCGCAAACATCATCAATTCAGCATCCGTCGGATTGCGTCCAACAGACATAAAATACTTCAGCAAATATTCAATTTCGTCTTCGGCCAGCGCCAGACCCATGTTCCGATTGGCTGTTTCCAGTGCTGAACGGCCACCCGAAACAATATCCACGCTCACCAGTGGCGCAGGCCGTTGATGGGAGAACAGTTGCGTCAGGTCATCAGGATCACGTAAAACCGATTCCGTCATACGATCATGAATAAATTTTGCAACAGTTTCACTCGTATCCGGATTCATGCCGGAGAATGAATAAGCCACAATCCTCTCCAGCCGGATCAGTGCATTCAGCCCACACAGCCGGGCAATGTCCGTCGCCTTGGAGGACCATGGACTAATGGTGCCAATACGCGGCGTCACCAGAAACAACGCATCCGCGGTTTTTGCTTCAAAGCTTTTCGGCGGAGCCCCAAGAATACCCGCCAACCGCTCCCTATCACTCTCCAGCCATGCGGCATCCACTTCTGCCACGTAAACAAACGATGCTTCCATGCGGGGTGTCGAGACACCCTGCTCTACCAATGCATCCATCAGTTTTTGCTTGCGAAAGGCGGAGAGAGCCGTGCCACCCCGCAATATGATTAAGTGTGGTTCAGACGTATCTGGAGACATGGGTGCATCCTATGGACTGATGTATCGAAGCCAAGTGATATTCGTGGAAAACCGATTTACAGCGTAGCTACTCCAGATGCAGACCAACCACACGGCTTAATGGCATGGTAATCGCCATCCCCATGCCGGGCTCATCCAACTTGCCGGCTTTCACCACAGCATCCAGCACCTGATCCGTAATTTTGCCCGGAACCACAATAAACACGACTTCTTTCTCCGGCTGGATGAGGCTTCCCAGCACCCCCAGCTTTTCGCGTACCCCGGAACCACGCCCGTAGGCCGTGGTCGAACCGGTCGCCCCTGCCCTGGCCGCGGCTTCGATTAAAGCCTCCGCCTCACCGCGCTGTACTACCGTAATAATGAGTTCATTTTGTTGCGACATGCGCACCTCCTTGCGATTGGGCCCGCTCAATGAGTGCACCCATGATTGAAACTGTAAAAATCGGCCCCGCTGATGCGAGCGCCAGAATACCAAATGCCTGATGCAACGGCGCGGGCGCTACGCCCAGCCCCAAAGCCAGCACCAGCGGAACGGTAATCGGCCCCGTGGTCACTCCCGCTGAGTCCCATGCAATATTGTTGAACCGATCCGACCCCATGTAACCCAGAAGGGCCAGTAAACTGTAGGCAGGCAGAATAAAATACCACAGGGGCAATCCCAGCACCGTCATGACAAGCCCCGCCGCCACGCCCAGAGCCACACCCGTGCCGACCGTATGAATCAACCATGTACGGCGGCAGGCGCCACTGGTGATTTGCTCCACTTCAATCCCCATGGCAGCCAGTGCAGGTTCGGCAATGGTGGCGCCATAACCCAGCAACAGCGCAAAAATAATCAGTGTCCCGCTGATGGACACATGCCCCGACGGATCGGTTGCGGCAGCTAGCAAATGATCCCCTACCTGACTACCCAGAGGCATAAGCCCGGTTGTTAATCCTTTGAGAAAAACCATATATCCCACTACACACAGCAGCAGACCAATGAACATACGCAAATTGATGCCCGCTCTGGAACCCAGAATGACACGTTGCAGGAACAGCATGCCAAGCACCAGGGGTATAATTGCTTCAGCCGCTGTTTCCAGCGCACTCAACCATGCATTCATGGTAACTGCTCAGATGTTCTAGATTTTGTTTCATGGCAAGGCGCGAGAAGCGCAGAACCGGAGCATATGCATCTATATGTGAGGATTCGAGTATCGCAGCAACGCCGCCATGGAGCAAAATACGGGGCAGGTGGGCAGTTACCATTCATGTAGACAACCCCAGCAGCATAACCATGATAATCGGCCACAGACTGGCCAGCGTAACCAGCCCGAAACCTTCCAGCCCGGAACGACCTTCGCCGGGCATGACCTGCGAAAGACCCAGCCCAAGCGCCAGGATAATGGGAACGGTCACCGGCCCCGTGGTCACGGCGCCGGCATCCCATGCGACATTCAGATACCCCGTGCCGTGCCACTGGCTGGCAGTACCAAGAAAAGAAGCCAGCACCAGCGTAGGGAGAACAATCCGGTAGAGCGGCAGACGCTTGTATATCTTGAACATGCCAAGTGCCAGCCCCACACCGACGCCGAAGCCAATGGCGTGCGGCAAGAGACGGTTCTTCAGTGGATGACCCGGCATAGCCTCCACACCGGGCGGCGCGGCAAAGGCAAGCGATGCAATTGCCGGCTCAGCAAGCGTTGCACCCCAACCAAGCAAAAAGGCTATCAGCATCAGGAATTCCAGACGAAAACGCGTCGGCAACAGGGCACCGAGATTCTCGGCCAGTGGCATCAGCCCCATACGAAGCCCTTCAAGGAACAGCATCAGGCCCAGTACCATCCATCCCAACCCGGCCAATATCTGCAATGGATGTTCAACGGCCTGTTGCAGGACAAGCCACTGAAAAACAAAGAGGAGCGTCACCACCGGCCACAAACTGCGCAAGACCTCGGAAAATCGCTGGCTGACCAGCCGAATCAGCAATTTCATTGAAGCAGCGCTTAGCCCGGCCTATTCCATACGCCGGACGAGATCATGCGTGGACACCACCCGGTCGATAAACAGGATACCGTCGAGGTGATCCACCTCATGCTGAATCACACGAGCCTCAAAACCGGATGCTTCCATCTCGTGTGTCTTACCTTGCATGTCCTGGTATTTCAGGTGAATCATTCTGGCCCGCGACACCATGCCAACCCAGTCCGGTACGGAAAGGCAGCCTTCCCGCCCCAAAATTTCGTCATCTGAATGTTCGATGATTCCCGGATTCACAAGGTGAAGAAGCCCGTGGTTGCGACAGGAATGTCTGGCTACAGTGCAATCAACAACCACCATACGCCGGTTGTCGCCCAATTGAGGTGCGGCAATACCAACACCGCCCGGCCCGGAACGCATGGCGGTCTCCATATTGGCAAACTGTTCGACCAGGTGTTGATCAAACGTAGTAATGGCTTGCGACACTTGCCGCAACCGCGCATCGGGTAAAACGATAATCGAGCGGACTTTCCGCTGGCGGGCCATTTAGAGTATCTCTGACTCCATCGGATGAATCTCGATATCAACCTGTAAATGTCCGGACACTTCAGCCAGTTGCTGGCGCATAGCTTCAACCTGATCGCCAACAGCAACCTCCAACGCCATCATGTAAACGGGATTCTCTTCTCCCCTCTCACCAAGGCGGGTCGAGAGATCCACAACAGATATATCCAATCCTGCGAGACAATCTGTAACAGCATGCACGATGCCCGGTTTGTCCGCACCGCTGACGGTCACCACATGGTCCGGCTCCGGCGGCATATGGCGTGCTTCGTCATCGGTGACAGGCTGGGACTGAACGCTCAAACCCGTCCGTTGCTCCAGATCTGCAAGCGTGGCTTTCAATTCACCAAGCTTGACGTCTTCAGGTAACGATACGATCAACATCATGGTAAAACGGCCACGCAGTGCCGTCATGGAGGAGTCATTGATATTGGCATTTACATCCAGCAACGCTTCGGAAACATCGCGGACAATGCCGGGCCGATCGTGTCCCGATATAGATAACAGTACGAAGTTCATGGTTCCTCCCGAAGGTTGGCATGTTAACTGTGGAGACAGCCACACGGCAAGCGTATCACACGCTGAAGGAAACCCCGCAACCACATTCGCCTTTTTTATTCGGATTGATGAACACAAAGCCCGACGACAGAGCATCCTGCTGAAAATCCACGGTTAATCCCTTCAATGCCTTCTCATAGGATCCGGCATCCACACACAACGAAAAACCATCAAACGGCAACACGAAATCGCCGGTCTTCGGCGTATCAAAGAAATCCACCACATATTCCATCCCGGAACACCCGGCCTCTTTCACGGACAAACGAATTCCGGTGCAGCCCTGTTTCAGGCTCTGTTCATGCATCCGTGCAATTGCTGCGTCTGTCAGCTGAATGTCGGGGCGAATTTTCTTTTTGTTCATACCTTCTCCGTAAATATCATGCCGCACCCGCCATGGACATCAGCCGTTCGCGGATACGAACCAGTTCATCCACCAGCGCAACCACATCTTCCATGGTACTGGACGGACCAAAACTGACACGGAGACTGCTGCGGGACTGCTCATGCGTCGTTCCCATAGCCAACAATACATGCGATGGCTCCCGTTCCCCGGAGGAGCAGGCGGAACCTGAAGCAACAGCAAATCCCGCCAGATCCAGTTGCATCAGCAGCGTCTCCCCTTCCATGCCGGGCACACAGAACATGCTGGTGTTCGGGGTGCGCGATACATTTTCAGAAAATACTGTCACGTCCGGTAACCGGTCATGCAATTTCTGCTCAAATTCATCCCGTAACGGCTTTAATGCCACAAAATTGATTTGTCCCAAGGCGACGGCAAACCCCACAATCCCGGGAACATTCTCCGTGCCCGATCGCCGTTTGCGCTCCTGGCCACCGCCGGGTGCCAGCTCATTGATTTTAAGGCCCCGCCGGATCATCAGTGCGCCAACACCTCTGGGACCACCAATCTTGTGTGCGGAAAGAGAAACAAAGTCGGCATTCCATTCGCGAATATCAATGTTTGTTTTACCCAGGGCCTGGACCGCATCCACCAGAAAGGCCGTTCCATGCTCCCGGCAAATAGCGCCCACTTCCGCCACTGGCTGAATCGCACCTGTTTCATTGTTGGCGGCCATCAAGGCCACCAGCCGCGTGCGATCATCCATGTGTGCCGCCACATCTTCGGCGCACACCACACCATTTTTACCCGGACGCAGGCGTATGACTTCCCAACCTGCTGTTTCCAGGTATTCCAGCGGGCGTAATACGGATGGATGTTCAATGGCTGATGTAATCACACGTCCCGGCTTTTGCGCCGAACACCAGCCATGAATGGCCAGGTTGTTAGCCTCGGTGCCGCCGGAAGTAAACACGATTGAGCCACTCTCCGCACCGATAAATGCGGCCAATTCCTCGCGTGCGTCATCCAGAACCTGCCGGGCGGCACGTCCCGCCCAATGCAGGCTGGAAGGGTTGCCGAAAGCATGTATGGCAGCCTTGTCCATGGCTGCCAGCACCGAATCTAGCGGTGGGCAGGTGGCGTTATGGTCAAGATACCGTCGCAGCACGCTCATGCATCACGACTCCCGATTCCTGGGTTTCAGCCTGTAGATAATGATCCACGGGCGCAAGTTCCACCGTATCCAGATGTACGCGTTTCTCGCACACATCCTCCAGCGTCACCACATCCAGAAAGCGATAGATATGTTGGCCCAGGGAGTCCCATAATTCATGGGTATCACAACGATGGCCGCGATGACAACCCCGCAGGGCATTGACGCAAAGTGTAGCCCGAATCTGTTCGTCCACGGCACGGATTGTCTCGGCCACGGAAATTTCCGAAGGTTCCCGGTTCAGTAAATATCCACCACCGGGACCACGCACACTTTTCACCAGTCCACTTTCACGCAAACGCCGGAAAAGCTGCTCAAGATACGACAGTGATATAAACTGACGCTCGGAAATCGCCGCCAGATTGACCGGCCCGCCATGCTGATGTTTGGTCAAATCCACCATGGCTGACACCGCATAACGACCCTTACTCGTTAAACGCATACACGCTCCCTTTACAAGCTCTTTAAAAATAATACCTGAGTAATGACAGGGGGTATTCTATATACTTGACTATTTTAGTCAAGTATTAATAGGGAGTGCGAAAAATCAAATGCCCCCGCCACCGAGAAAGCGGTCCAGGTCTAAATGTTCCTTTTTCATATCCTTTTCAACATCCTGCATATGACCCTTCTTTTTCCTGGCTTCGGGATGGATTTCGTCAATGCGTTCATTCACATCGTCAACCAGTTTCAATACATGCCGCAGCGCCTCCGCTACCGGGTTTGGCATAAGATGATGGTCCAGATTGATTTTACCGCCCTCAATGATGGTTTCGGTCGTACCGACGATCATGCCGGGGATGCCGATCACCGTGGAATGCGCGGGCACATCCTGCAATACCACCGAATTGGCCCCAATCCGGGTCTGTTCACCAATGGTAATCGCACCCAGGACCTTGGCGCCCGCGCCAATAATAACACCGTCCTCCAGCGTGGGATGACGCTTCTTCTTCTGCCATGTCGTACCGCCCAGCGTTACGCCGTGATACAGCGTCACATCATCACCGATTTCGGTTGTTTCACCGATGACTACGCCCATGCCATGATCAATAAAGAAACGCCGGCCAATGGTGGCGCCCGGATGGATTTCGATACCGGTCAGCCAGCGGGTAAGGTGCGATAAAAGCCGCCCCAATAGGCGTAACCGATGCAGCCACAACCAATGAGCCATTCGAAACATCCAGATCGCATGCAGGCCGGGATAGGCTGTAACAACCTCCAGCGTTGAACGCGCAGCCGGGTCACGGTCAAAGGCGCTGGCGACATCTTCTTTCAGGTAATTCCACAATTTCATAGCCATGGTAGCGGCACTGTAACCACGCAGCCCTATAGCTGCAAACCTGCCTGCAAATCCTCCGGCAGGAAACTCAGGGCTTTACCGGAACCACTGAAACTCCACAGCGCCGGTGTACCAAGGTGGGCCTCTACCCATGCACCAAGCGTTTCGATCTCAACCTGTTGCACACGCTCCACCCATTCGTCTTGTGGCTGTATCGATCCCTCATCAAAGCGCGCACCCAGATGCAGCATATTAGCATCCGTGGAATCCATGCCCATGCGCATCGAAACCTCCAGTTGCCGTTTGGCTCGCCGCAAATCCAGGGGATTCAGCACATCACAAAATGAACTAAAAACTTCCCGGATCACGCGCGTGCACTCTCCCAGCCGGTCAGGGTCGGTGCTGGCACTGATGGTCCAGGTTCCCGTATCACTCAGACTGGAGAGGTGTGAACCAATGCCATAGGCCAAGCCACGCTTCTCGCGCACTTCACGAAATAACCGTGAACTCATGCCTCCACCCAACATCTGATTGGCCAGCCACGCAACAGGCCGTTCATCCGATGCCGACGCAATGCCGGGAAAGGAACACACGATATGCGCCTGCTCATCGTCACGTTCCAGCTTCTGAACACCGGCGTTCATACGCGGCATTTCACGTTCCATGCTCTGACTTGCCTGTGGCCAGTGATAGTGATTCAAATGCTCCAGCAATGCCGCATGCTCCACGCATCCCGCGGCGGTAATCAGCATGCGGGGTGGGCGATATCGGCTCTCAAGAAAAGTATGAAGCTCATTTCTGCCAAGGTTCGAAAGTGTTTCGCGGGTGCCCAGAATAGGCCGTCCCATGGCCTGACCGGAAAACAATGCTTCAACGTGCCGGTCAAACACCCAGTCCTCCGGCACATCTTCCGCCATGGCCATTTCAGAAAAAATAACCTCGCGTTCCCGCTGCCATTCATCTTCTGGCAATGCTGGTGTAAGCACCATGGAACACAGTACAGACACCGCTTTTTGCCAATCCTCGCGCAATACACGTATGTGGAAACAGGTGTGTTCGCGGGCGGTAAATGCATTGGCTGTGCCACCAAGCTCATCCAGTAGTTCACTCAACTTGTGAACATCATGCTCGCGGGTTCCCTTGAACAACATATGTTCCAGCGCATGTGCGATACCCGCTTGTGCATCACTTTCGTCGCGGCTGCCAACATTCAGAAAAATTCCTATGGATACCGTCTGCGTGTCTGGCATGGCATGTGTAATCAACAGCGGGCCATTCTGAATCTGTGTTTCACGAATGGGGGATGTACTCATCCATTAACTCCTAACTCGACTCGGCCGGAACCAAATAGAAAAATATTGAACCACAAAGACACCAAGGCACAAAGTAAAGACATCCCTTGTTTCATGATCTGTACAGGCACCTTCCAGCAAATTAACTCGCACCAGCCCTAAGGAAGTGCTGACAAATTCACTCTGTTCATCCTACGTTCTTCGTGTCTTTGTGCCTTTGTGGTAAAACATCTTCCGCATTTCCATTGGATTTTGGATATAATATCCCAAAAGAGAAGGAGGCGGAAAACCCGCCTCCTTCTTCCCCCGCCCCACTCCGGATAAATCAGGCTTCTTCAGCAACGTCCTCTTCCAGCAGCGCCTTCATGGACAAGCGAATGCGGCCATTGCGGTCCACATCCAGCACCTTGACGCGCACTTCCTGACCTTCCTTCAACTCGTCGGACACTTTTTCAACACGATGGTTGGCAATCTGTGAGATATGAACCAGCCCGTCCGTGCTTCCAACAACGCGCACAAAAGCGCCGAAGTCCATCAGTTTAACCACTTTCCCAGTATAAACCGTGCCGACTTCCACCTCAGCCACGATATCCTCGATCATCTTCTTTGCCGCATTTCCTGCATCGCCGGTCACCGCAAATATTTTGATCGTGCCATCGTCCTCAATGTCCACCTTGGCACCGGTTTCTTCAACGATACCGCGAATCACCTTGCCGCCGGCACCGATGACTTCACGAATCTTGTCCGCCTTGATTTTCATGGTGAACATGCGCGGTGCATGATCGGCAATGCTGGCACGTGGCGCATCAATGCACTTAGCCATTTCATCCAGAATATGCATGCGGCCCGCATGCGCCTGTGCCAGTGCTTCCTTCATGATCTCACGGGTTAACCCGCCAATCTTGATATCCAGTTGCAGCGTGGTAACGCCATCCCGGGTTCCAGCCACCTTGAAATCCATATCACCCAGATGATCTTCATCGCCAAGAATGTCGGTCAACACGGCATATCCATCGGATTCCAGAATCAGACCCATGGCGATGCCGGCCACAGCCGCTTTCACCGGTACGCCCGCATCCATCAGCGCCAGCGAGGTGCCGCAGACGGAGGCCATGGAAGATGAACCGTTGGATTCGGTAATTTCCGATACCGAACGGATGGCATAACCGAAATCGTCCGCACTCGGAAGCACGGCTTCAATACCCCGCCGTGCGAGACGTCCGTGACCGATTTCACGACGCCCCGGAGGACCCATGCGACGTGCTTCCCCGACGGAATACGGCGGAAAATTGTAGTGCAACATGAAGCGCTGTTTGGCCACGCCTTCCAGCGATTCGGTCAACTGCATATCAGAGTCAGTACCCAGTGTGATGATGACCATCGCCTGCGTCTCACCGCGTGTAAACAGGGCGGAACCGTGCGTGCGCGGCAGTACCCCGACCTGACAATCAATGGCGCGCACCTGATCGGTGGCGCGGCCATCAATACGCGGGTTCCCGGCAATAATAGAACGGCGAACCACGCTCTTCTCCAGGCTCTTCACAGCAGAGGTCACATCATTGGCGGAGAATTCACCTGGTTCTTCTTCCGTGCCCGCCAGCTTTTCCTGTGCCGCAGCACGAATTCCTTCCACCTTGGCGGAACGGACTGATTTATCAACAATCGAATACGCCTCACGCACATCAGCTTCAAACGCAGCACTTACTGCTTCCTGCACGGCATCATTACCCGCCAGTTCAACGGCCAGCTTCTCTTTCCCGGCCGCCGCGACCAAAGCGTCAATAGCATCGAGCACCGGCTGATATCCTTCCTGCCCGAAAGTAATCGCATCAATCATCTGCTCTTCGGAAAGTTCTTTGGCTTCGGATTCAATCATCAAAACCGCATCACGCGTACCCGCCACGATTAAATCCAGATCGGATGTTTCCATCTGCGCATAGGTGGGGTTCAACACAAACTCGCCATCAATCAGTCCTACACGGGAAGCTGCAATCGGCCCGTTAAACGGGACATCGGAAATCGCCAGCGCAGCGGAGGCGCCATTGAGTGCAACAATATCCGGATTGTTGTCTTCGTCAGCGGAAATAACCGTGGCAACGACCTGTGTCTCGTGAAAATACCCTTTGGGAAACAACGGACGGATCGGACGATCAATCAGGCGGGAAGTCAGCGTTTCCTTCTCGCTGGGGCGGCCCTCACGCTTGAGGAATCCACCCAAAAAACGTCCGGCTGCATAGGTTTTTTCCTGATAATGGACGGTGAGCGGCATAAAATCCACACCTTGCAGAGGCTGCTTGGCCGCGGTAGCCGCAACCAGCAGCACCACATCACCGTATTGAATGGTAACAGCGCCACCGGCCTGACGGGCGATACGCCCGGTTTCCATGGAGAGTTCACGGCCAGCAATCGTGGCCGTACTTTTTTTGATATCAAACATGTATTTTCCTTTGTGGAATCACATCAGGAACATGGAACAGAAACAGCTTAGAGCAACGAAAAAGCGGCCCGCTCCTGAATACAGAACCGGGCCGCTCGAATGGGCAATTAACGGCGCAATCCCAGACCATCAATAAGGGTGCGGTAACGATTGAAATCCTTGGTTTTCAAGTAATTCAGCATATTACGGCGGGTGCCAACCATCTTCAGCAAACCCCGGCGGGAATGATGATCCTTGTGGTGCGCCTTGAAGTGTTCGCTTAAACCATTGATGCGCGCTGTAAGCAGCGCGACCTGCACTTCGGGAGAACCTGTATCACCCTCGTGCGTAGCGAATTTATTTATAATCTCGTTTTTCTGTTCCAAATCCAGCGACATGAATCCAGCTTTCCTTTTCAATTTTTTCCTTGTTATAGGGCGGCGAACCATAGCGCCAAGAAACCGGCCTTGCAATGCCTGATGAGCACCCAAAAAAGACCTCTCCCAACTTACCTGATGATTTTCTTATATCCTGCTCTGTCTGTCATTTACTAATGTTGTGAGCGAGCAAGCCATGTGCTTGCTGGAATTCATGCACACAGGCAGCCTGCCATCAATGACAGGTGCCATTCAACCCACCGAAGTATTTGTACTGGCCGTACTGATTGCCGTTACCACACAGATCGTATCCGCCCGCATACGCCTGCCCGCCATTGTATTGTGGCTGATCGCAGGCATGTTGCTGGGCCCGTTCGGTCTGCATCTGCTGCATGTGGAGAGCGTCAAACCAGCCATGCACACCCTGATTGAATTGGGGCTGGCCGTGATTCTGTTTGAAGGCGGGTTAAACCTGAACCTGCGCGCCCTGAAACAGCAGGGATGGATTGTGGGAAGACTGCTGATCTTCGGCCCACTGTTAACCATGCTGGTGGGCGGCGGGCTACTACACACCTTAGGTGGTATGAACTGGGGAATGTCATTGCTGTTCGGCGCGCTGGTGGCAGTTGGCGGCCCTACCGTCATCATCCCCATCGTTCGTCAAACACGCATGGACCGCGAACTGCGCCATATCCTGACCGGAGAAGCCATGCTGATCGATGCAACCGGTGCCATGCTCGCTATCGTTATGCTACAGGTAGTGCTTGTCACCGGATTCGAGTTTGATGTTATCGCACAGAACCTGATTACAAAATTCCTGATCGGCGCGAGTGTTGGCTGGGCAGGCGGCTGGTTGCTCAGTAAAACACTTTATCGGGAATGGATAAAGGATACGGAGCTGCGTTCCACCGCAACTCTGGCCGCTGTATGGGGTATATTCTTACTGGCGGATCACTTAAGTTCTCAGGCAGGGCTGCTGGCTGTGCTGGTTGCCGGAGCATTGCTTCAACGCAAGAATCTCCCGGACATCCAGCGTCTTCGCCACTTCAAGGGTAGTCTTTCGATGTTGCTGGTATCCGTCCTTTTCGTGTTGTTGGCTGCGGACCTCAATCTTGCCGTGCTGGCCGACAACCTGGAGATAGGCTTACTTGTCTTTCTGGCGCTAGCCTTCATTGCACGGCCCCTCACAACCCTCTTTTCCACATTTGGATCGAAGCTGACAACATCACAGAGGGGATATCTGGCCTGCATGGCGCCACGTGGCGTGGTGGCTGCCGCCATCACCGCCCTGTTCAGCCTGGTTCTGAAGGAACAGGGCGTGGCGGGAGGAGAAGTGCTGGAATCACTGGTTTATACCATCATCATCCTCTCCGTGCTGATTTACGGAATATTGGCCACGCCGTTAAGCCATTGGCTGAAAGTGGAAGGAACGGGGGAGCGTTCCGTATTGATTATCGGAGGGGGACAAATCGGTGCGGAACTGGGGCGGGCTCTGGGTGAAGACCGGGAGGTACGCTTTCTCGACATGAATGCCGAGGTAATCAATACGCTGCAACGCTCAGGCTATCTGGCCGTTCGTGGCAATGCCCTGGATCCGTTGTATATGGAAATCGCACATGCGGAAGAGGTCGGTGCGATCGCTGTCATGACCGGCTCCTCCGATCACAACCTGTTGATCGCCCAATTGGCAAGAGATGAATTTCATGTACAGGAAATTTATGTCGCCCTGCAGGAAGAAGATGAAACCAAGCATGCGCGCATGATTCACCAGTTACAGGCCAAACGTCTGTTCGCCAAACCCTATAATTTCACCTACTGGAACGATCAGGCCTACCGCAAACGGCTGACCTATGAAGTTCGGCGCGTGGAAGAAGACTCCGGCCTGATTGGCCAGCGCATGGCTGATACACGCATTCCCCACGGCATCCAGCCGATGGCCATCATCCGTGAGGGCGAATCATACCTTCCTCACGATGATTTCCGCTTTCAGGCGGGTGATGAAATCAAGATGCTGATGCGCCCGGAACGCATGCAGGAAGGCCAGCCGCTCATCCTGCCCCCGTCAGCCGACCACAACGGTTCCACGGTGCGGCAAGCCGCCTGACCGACCCCTTCCCATGACACGTATCACCCGTTTTGCCCCCAGCCCCACGGGACTTATGCATGTCGGCAACGCGTTCTCCGCCCTGATCTGCCAGCAATGGGCCGAGCAACACCACGCCAGACTCCTGTTGCGCATCGAAGATATTGATTTCAACCGTTGCCGTGAAGAATACACGGATGCCATCATCGAAGATTTACGCTGGCTGGGCGTGGACTGGCATGGAGAAACTCGCCGCCAGAGCGAACATATCCCTGCCTATCAAAGTGTACTGAAACGCCTGCGCGACATGGAAATGATTTACCCCTGCTTTTGCACCCGCCGCCGGATTCAGGAGGAAATCAATCGTATGAGCATCGCGCCGCATGCGGAAGATACCGCCGGACGCTATCCGGGGACATGCCGGAAGATCGCGGCGGAACAGCAGCGTGAACATATGTCCCGGCAGCGCTACACCTGGCGGCTTGATGTGGCAGCCGCACTCAAACATGTGGACAAACATCTATCCTGGAAGGATGGTGAAGGACACCGTCATGCCGTGCAGTCAGTCATGCATGGTGACGCAGTGATCGGGCGTAAGGATATCGGTATCAGTTATCATCTGGCTGTCGTCGTGGATGACGCGGCACAGGGTGTCACTCACGTTATTCGCGGAGGGGATTTGCGCCCTTTTGCCGGTCTCCACCGCTTGCTGCAAGCCCTGCTTGATCTTCCGGAACCCGTCTATATTCACCATCCGCTGTTGCGTGATGAAACTGACAACCGGCTGGCCAAACGGCATGGCGCAACCACGATCAGAGCCTTACGTGAGGCCGGCATGCAGCCGGAAATATTGCGTGATATGCTGCTGCATTCTCCGGATCTCGTCTGGCATGGCTTGGCAAGGCGGATAAATTAACGCAGTGTTCGCTGTGATTTATTTAAATAACATTTAATATGGTGTGCAATTGAATATTCTCGACCTGATCGGCCATACGCCGCAAGCCACATTGACCCGCATGGTTGCCCGCCTGCCGGACAATATACGCGTGGATGCCAAACTGGAGTGTTTCAACCCCGGCGGTTCGGTCAAGGACCGCCCGGCGCTGATGATGATCCGGGACGGTATCGAACGCGGGCAACTGGTGTCCGGAAAAACCATCATCGATTCCACCAGCGGTAATACCGGTATTGCGCTGGCCATGATCGGCGCGGCGATGGGCTATCCGGTACGTCTGGTCATGCCGGGCAATGTGTCGGACGAGCGCAAACGTATCTGCCGCGCCTTCGGCGCTGACCTGATTTTCTCGGACCCACTGGAAGGCTCCGATGGCGCCATTCTGGAAGCCCGCCGGATTTATACGGATGATCCGAAACGTTATTTCAAACCGGACCAGTATAATAACCCCGCCAATCCCAAGGCACATGAAGAAACCACAGGGCCGGAAATCTGGAAAGACACCGAAGGCAAAGTCACCCATTTCATTGCCTCGCTCGGCACCACCGGTACGCTGGTCGGTACAGGCCGTTATCTCAAGCGGATGAACCCGGATATTCAGGTGATTGCCGCCGAGCCAGACTCACCTTTCCATGGTATTGAGGGACTCAAACATATCGAATCCAGCATCGTACCGGGTATCTACGACCCCTCCATCCATAACGAGAAAATCGGCGTATCCACCGAGGAAGCCTACGAACTTACCCAGCGTCTTGCCCGCGAAGAAGGCATACTGGCCGGCCAGTCCTGCGGTTGCGCCCTGGCCGCCGCACTGAAAGTGGGTCAGCGGCTGGCGGATGAAGGGAAACCCGGATATATCGTGATGATCTTTCCCGATGGTGGTGAAAAATACCTCACCACACCTGTATTTTCCGGCGATACTGTCCATTTTGCGGAAGGTATTTGACTCGCACAAAGCGGCGGAACAAAACCACAAGCCCCTCAGTAATGTGTGGTAAATGGTGCAATAGCGAACCTGACCCCGTTTTGTGGAATGGTTTCACGCTCTTCGCATGTAAACAGTAAAATCATTATCGAGATAATCATCGCGCAGCGAGCAATCCGGGCACATATGATGACACCAGGCCAGCATCTCTTGCGGCAGGTAACTTTGCAGATCATGTGCTTTTAAGCTGCGCGCATCCAATAGATTGAAGGCCAGCCCGTTTTGGCATAATTCAAACATGGATGCAATCATCTTGCGCGCGTATGCACCGTCATCATGCAGTTGTTCATTCAGCGCACCGGAAAGGATCACCCAATCAAATGATCCGGGCTCAAAATCGAAATCATCCAATTCGCCGCAAAGAAATTTGGCATCCGGGTGTTTTTCCTGCGCCATCCGAATCAGATCGGGCAACAGATCAATACCGGTAAAATCGACAGGCTTTCCCTGCCCTTCGGACCAGCATTTAAAATCACCGAAACCGCAGCCGACATCAAGCAGCGAATCACCGGATTCAATGCCAATCTCTGCCAACACCCGGAAACGAATTTCCTGAATCTCGCGGTTGCTCCAGTACAATGCGTTAGGGTGGTGACCGTACCGGGTCAGACTATCGCGATGTTTATCAATTATGCGCTTGCGCTGCTTTTCATCCATGGGTGACGAAATCAATGTTATTTGGTCAATGAAATAAACAATTCCGGCAAGCGTTCGGGTAAACGATCCACATGATCGATGATGGTGTACTGACGACCGAATATATCGGCCACATATTCATCCGCTTTCGGATCGAGATTGATGCAATAGGTGTAAATACCGTCCTGATCCAGTTCATTGACAGCCTGTTTGGCATCCTGAATCAGCAATTGCTCGTCATCGACATCAATATCAGCCGGCTCGCCATCGGTGAGAATCAACAGTAGCTTTTTATCGGTCTGTTGTGCTTTTAAATAATGTGCCGCATGCCGCATCGCCCCGCCCATGCGCGTGGAATAAGCGGCTTCCATGGAGGCCAGACGCGATTTTACATCGTCATCCCAATACTCTGAAAAACCTTTGATATGATAATAACGTACATCATGGCGAGTATTGGAATGGAACCCGGCAATGGCAAACGGGTCTTTCACCTGGTCAATCGACCAGGCGAGAAGGGAGACGGCCTCTTGCGACAGCTCCAGAATGGTCTGGTTGCATCCCGTTGCTTTTTCATCCAGGGATTGCGATAAATCGAGCAACAACATGACCGCAACACTACGCCCATCCGTACGGTGGCTCATATTGATGCGCGGATCGGGTGCTGCACCTCCCTTGAAATCAATCAGCGAGCGAATGGCCACATCCAGATCAAGCTCGGATCCCTCTTCCTGATAGCGAATACGCACCCTGTCCTGCGGCTTGAGCATATCCAGCATCTGTTTCAGACGTTTGGCCAAGCTGCTATGTTTGGCCAGCAGATTGTCGATCACACTGGCATTGCCACGCGGTTGCAACGCCTCGTAAACACTCACCCAATCGGGACGGTAATGCTGCGAGTTGTAATCCCATTCATGATAGTGACGCGGCGGCAGGCCCTTGACTTCCTCCTCCTGATTTTCACGTTGATCAAGATGCTCGAACATCTCATCTTCGTCACCCGATTCAATATAAATCCACAGGTGGCGGTTATCATCGCGATAATCGACTTCCGTGTTGTCGAAATAGGTATTCGGCGAGGCATCGGACTGCCTGCGCGTGCGGGCAATAAATGAGAGAGCAATATCGGCAATCTCACTGCTGCTCGACTCGCCCTCTTTCATGGTGTCGAAAAAGCGTTGCACGAATTCGCGGATAACGTCATTTTCAATCTGATAATCAGGATCAAGTATCGCTCTGGAAACAATCGCCAGACGCAACTGAATGAGCGATGTATCTTCCAGTGCCAAATCCTCCTGTTTGGGGATGGGATGCAGCGATAGAAACAACTTGTGCAGCCCCGGATAACGTTGCATGGCCAGATAATCGACGCGCGAATCCTCAAAAGTCTCCACTGCCACGCGCTGGAACGGGCTCCAGTTATCGACAATCATTTGCTGGCTCCAACGGCGATGCGCCGCCATATGTGCCAACGCTGCACGATAGCGATTGATGCCGGAAACGCCACGATCGTCGTCATAGGCATCGGGTAAACGGATGCCGAGCTTATCAAAATATGGCATCGGCTTACGCAATTCGTCAAAAGCCAGCGAATACGGCACCAGATAGTCCGATTCCTGCCACAATCCGCGCAGATAGGCATTGAGTTTGCGCTCGTTATCGACCAGCAATGTGCCGTGCCGTTCGCGCTGCATCACCGCATGCGCATCGGCCGATTGCAGGCTGAAATAATCGATTTGGCGACTCGGGTGATTGTTGTAGTACTTGATACCGTAATCGATCCAGTTTTTAAAGCCTTCAAGCGATAATTCAGTCAATAAACGCGGCGCCTGCTTGAGCAAATCCGGCAAACCGGGACTTGGAAATGTCGTATGATGGCCATGCACAGAGCCGGAGGTCTGTTCCATCATATCGCGGATTAACTCGATATATTGTTTGAATAATTCATAGCTGTGCAGGCGACGCGCAACGGCGCCAATGGTCTGCAAAAAGGGCACCATCGCTTTAAAGTTGGTGTGCGTAGACATGTAATGCGCAAACTCGCGCATATCCACCAAGGCTTCTTCACCCACCAGTCCGGCAACACCGGGCGCTTCTTCCAGATAGACCAGCAGCGGCTCCGGCCCGCGTCCCATTTTGCCGAGGAAACGGGCATTTTCAATATAACTGACCAGTCCCTGCTCCGAAAGAAGGGGCTTCGCCTCTTCCATGCATGCATCGAAAACACGGTCCGCCTGGGCAAAGTTACAGTCCAGCTTCTGCCAGTACATTTCAATTCCCATGCTTCTTCCGGCAGTTTCAATCATCCCACATCACCGGCATGTATAAAATAAGAGAACGGGGTACCGCGTTTGCATCATTATCCAACAATTATCCAAAGACCGCATCAATGGCATGATCCAAGGTATCGCGAATGTCGGCATCATCGGTAATTGGGCGAACCAGCGCCATGCGGCAAGCAGCTTTTGGCTCGATACCACCTTTAATCAGCGATGCGGCATAGGTTAGCAAACGGGTGGAAATCCCTTCATCCAGACCGTGACCCTTCAGATTGCGTGCCGTGCCGCCGATCTTGACCAGTTGCGCTGCCAGTTCCGTATCAATACCGGTTTCCTTGGCAACGATCCCCGTTTCAACGGCTTCCGCAGGGTAATCAAATTCCAGTCCGGCAAAACGTTGCTTGGTGGATTGCTTCAAATCCTTCATCAAACTCTGATAACCGGGGTTATAGGAAATTACCAGTTGAAAATCGTCATGCGCTTCAATCAACTCACCTTTTTTATCCAACGGCAGCGTACGCCGATGGTCGGTCAACGGATGGATCACCACCGTCGTGTCCTGACGCGCTTCCACCACCTCATCGAGATAACAAATAGCGCCGATGCGCGCCGCAGTGGTCAGCGGGCCGTCCAGCCAGCGAGTGCCGTTAGCATCAAGCAAATAACGCCCGACCAGATCAGAAGCCGTCATATCTTCATTACAAGCAACTGTGATCAGCGGCTTGCCCAGCTTCCAGGCCATATGCTCGATAAAACGCGATTTGCCGCAGCCCGTCGGGCCTTTGACCATTACCGGCAGGCGCGCGGCATAAGCTGCCTCATAGAGCTCCACTTCATCAAACTGTGGTTGATAAAACGGCTCGTCGTGAACTTTGTATTGTTCCTTGTCGGTCATGGCTTGACTCCCTGAATCTTTTTCTTGGTAAAGTAGTGTACCCATTTTTAACATAAATGCCTGCCCGATGACTTTATCATGCGTCGATAAGAAAACCACCAACCAAAACGGAATACATGCCTCAATCAGCATTCTGCCACCGGACAATCAGCTCGCTTCTGACCACAAAAAAGGCCCCCTGCTTTGCTGGAGGCCTTTTCGCTTTTCGACAGATAAGCCTGGGTTTACTTGTGTACGCCCAGTTTTTCGCGCCAGTCCGGGAATATCTTGTCGGCATCGCCGGGGAAAGACTCGAATGCGCGTGCAAACTCGTTATGAGTTTTAGCGTATTCAATCGGATCCGCACCGGACTTCCAGCAATCGTAGGCCTGACTCAGTGATTTACCACCGGAAGCCGGGCTATCAATGTGGCCGAAGGCACCGCCACCGCAAGTATTGATGACATTGCCATGACCCAGGTTTTCGAAGAAACCTGGCAGACGCAGTGCATTCATACCGCCGGAGATGATCGGCGTAGTAGCCTTCATACCATACCATTTCTGGTTGAAGTAATGTCCCATGCACTCATCACGCTCAAGCATATACGCAAGGACAGTTTCACCGCCATGACCTTCCATTTTACCATAACCCATGGTACCGGTATGAATACCGGAAGCACCCTGCAGACGGGCAAGCTTCATGTAGCACAGCGGGTCCATACCCATTGGAGATTTGTAAGAGGTAACAGCACCATGACCGGCACGATGGAAATGCAGGAACGTGTCGGGGAAGGCACGGCGTGCAGTAGTCACACCGGCAGGACCAGTTACAAAACCATCAATCAGAAAAGCAACGTGCTTTTCATTACCGTACTTGGCGAATGTTTCCAGAATAAAGTTACCACGGGCAATACATTCTTCATGGAAATCAGCAGTGGCATTAGCGGAAAACAGCTTGGCTTCACCGGTTTCCTGCTGCGCACGGTCCATGGCTTCCGCCACCTTTGGAATCACAACCTTCATTGGACAGAATGGTTGGTTAGCCTGGGGTTCGTCATTCTTGATGAAATCGCCACCCAGCCAGAAGTCATAGCATGCTTTGGCAAACGGATCAGGACGCAGACCCAGTTTAGGTTTGATAATCGTGCCGGAAATATAACCGCCATCCACTTCCGGGCGACCCAACACCTTCCACAGGTTGCTGATATTGGCAGAAGGACCATCGAACTTTTTAACCATGCATTCCGGCACCATGAAGTCCAGCATGCGCAGGCCTTCGTGATCGCCCATGCCCTGGTTGTTACCCAGGATCAGGGACCACAAATGCGAAATATTGTAATTGCCATCGATCAGGTTCGGATCAAACAGGTCAACAGGGTAAGCAACCTTCATCAGGCCACCTTTCTCACCGAAAGCGGTTTCGTCAACGTCATACACCAGTGCATCAACGCCGCGTGTGAAGTCATCAGTCGTGGATACTTCCACGTTGGTACCGGTTGAAGATTCAGCGGCAATATGTGCTGCCACTTCCAGGAAACCATAGCCTTCAGCCGGTTTCATTTGGTATGCGACAAGAAAATGCTTGCCGTCTGCGATCAGGTTGTCTTCATTGAGACTCAGATCGGCGTAACGATTCGATTGATCCATTTAGGAATTCCTCCATATTATTTTTTTAACAGGAAGCGTGAACCTCCTCTCCGTCGGGCAAAATATGATATACCTTCTTTGCCGACAACGGGAAGTCTAAAAACATCTTCCATAATGTAAAATCAAAGGTTATTATATAACCCATAAATTCTACTTATGGGTCGCGCAAATGAACATTACGCTGAAACAATTGCACATCTTTGAAGCAGTCGCCAAACACCAGAACTATACCCAGGCCGCCAAGGCACTGTTCCTCACCCAACCCGCTGTATCCATGCAGGTCAAACAACTTGAAGAACAGGCGGGCCTGGCCCTGTTTGAGCGAAGTGGCAAACAAACGCGTATTACTGAAGCGGGAAAAGAGCTTCTCCATTACAGTCATATCATTCATCAGCAACTGGAAGAAGCCAGCCGGGTACTGGATGAGATCAGGGGAGTCCAGCGCGGCCACTTGCACCTGACCATGGCCTCCACGGCCAATTATTTCGCTCCCCGATTGCTTGCCGCATTCTGTGAACGATTCCCTGCAGTACAGGTCAGCCTCGATGTAGCCAACCGCGACGGGCTGTTGCAGACGCTGGAAGACAATACAACGGATATTGTCATCATGGGCAAACCGCCGACAGGCATGTCAGTAAATTACGAAATATTTATGGAGAACCCACTGGTGGTCATTGCGCCTCCGGCGCATTCATTATCCAAACGTAAACATATTCCATTAGCGGAACTGGCCGAGCACCCGTTTATTGTGCGCGAGCGTGGCTCGGGCACCCGTGCCGCGGTCGAACGTTTTCTAGCGCAACACGACATCGAACGGCCCAGTGGTATGGAGATGAACTCCTCTGAAGCCATCAAGCAAGCCGTGCAGGCTGGCCTCGGCCTGGGTGTCGTCTCTCTGCATACGCTGGAAATGGAACTGGCACTAAAACGTCTGGATATTCTGGATGTAGAGGATTTCCCCATTATGCGCCACTGGCGCATTGTGTACCGTAAAGATAAGCGATTTTCAGCCGTGGCTCAGGCATTTCATGATTTTATTATCAGTGAAGCCGGGCAAATTCTCAAGATTCCCGGAAGTCCATCCGGCTAAGGCCAACTGCTGCGGCAGGCAGGACGAAAAGATTCAGGACAGGCACCAGCATCAATCCCAGCGCCATGCCGCCAAATCCGAGATAAAAGAATCTGCGCTGCCCAAGCTCCCGCTTGCGGCGTTTAAAATCCCAGCCTCTGCGCGATGCCACGGGGTCCATTAATTCATAGTTCAAAAAACGAATGCTGGCATAACCCCATATCCCGGTAGCCGCAACCTGACCAAGCAAAGGAATAAAAAACAGGACAAGTGCTACGCATCCCCAAATTAACAACCCAAACAATGGGCGGATCGAGTTCACAAGGCTATGCATAACCTGTTGCCACCATGATGCAGGATGCACATCTATTTCCTTTCCAATTAAACCTTCCGTACGCGCCGCCAGTTCATCCAGCCATGGCGCTGCGGCCACCGAACCCAGCGCCGCAAAACTGACCGCGCCGACCAGTAACGCCAATATCGCCGACAACAGCCACACAACCCACGACAGTATCTGCCAATACCATGCGTCACCGGATGGTAGCCACAAATGCGCCAGATATTCCGCCAGCCAGAACGCACCGCCGGTCAACAGCAGCATCAGCACGAAGAGTAAAGCGAGTATGCGCCAAAGGATGGTGCGCAACGTGCGTCGGGCAATCAGCAACTGCATGCCGGAAATCAGGTTTAGCGCTCCCTCAATCATACCCCTCTCCGATATTAATCCGGGTTAAGATCACGCAGTATCTGCTCGGCAGCTTCCATGTCCGCGCCATGCACCATCACACGCACATCGGTAATGCCGGGCAGTGGCATCAATGCATGCATACCTGCATCGTCCACACGGTATCCAATGTCCTTTTCATCCAGCGCGTCGCACAGGATTTGCAAAGCAACCATATCAGTGATTTTTGATAACAGCTTCATGACCGTGAACCTAGCCTGAACTATTCATAAATGCTGCTGTGTTCTTACTTGTTCCTTTGTCCACAACGAATCCCTCGTCGGGCGTCCGTATGCATGGCTACGGCTTACTTCCTCGGAATCCGTTGCAAACAAAGGCCCGGCGCACAAAAAGGCCAAGGGCCGTTTGGACGCCCGCAAGAGCGGGGCGAAGCCCTGAGGGTGCAAACCCGAATCAATCATCACGGCGATTCATGAATAGTTCAGGCTAAGTTTAAGTAGGCATATACGTCACCTTAACCCTTTTTCAGTTTTCCCGCGTTTATATCTATCAGCAGGCAAATGCTTGTTAGGGCCTGTTAACACTAATTCAATTCAGGAGAAATAACTATGACATCTACACATCGAAATCTCGCACTGTTATGTGCAGGCATTATTAGCATCACCGCATGCGGCACGAACCAGGTCACTGATACCGTAACAAATCATCCAGACCAGACCGTCACGACTCAATCATCAGGCACCATGCAAAGAAATTTGAATCAGTCACCGGTCGCCAGGGTTGAAGAGAAGGCCAAAGAGGATGTATCCGTGGGCACAGCCATGCCAGCGGCCAGAGGCAGGAGCGTGGGAAAAGTGAGGCCGGCAGCAAAGATGATGATCGGATTGAATAGCCTGTCCGGATACTATCCGCTCAGGAATAACATCCGTCTGCCGAGTGAGCCACTGGATCGTGAAAACTATGCGCATGTCGATACCAATCCTGTCAAACTCGTGAACGAACATCCTGTTTCCACATTCAGCATTGATGTCGATACAGGCGCTTACGCCAATGTTCGCCGTTTCCTCAATCAGGGGCGAATTCCGCCAAAGGATACCGTCCGTATCGAGGAAATGATCAATTATTTCTCCTATCACTATCCGGCCCCGGAAAACACAAAGCAGCCATTTCGCGTCACAACGGAACTGGCGCCCACGCCGTGGAATCCGAAAACCCGCCTTCTGCACATTGGCATACAAGGTTATAAATTACAGCAAAATGAATTGCCTCCCGCCAATCTGGTATTTTTGCTGGATGTGTCCGGCTCCATGCAATCTCCCAATAAGCTGGAGCTGCTGAAATCCGCCTTGAAGCTGCTGGCAGGGCAAATGGGCAAAAAGGACCGCATCTCCATCGTTGTCTATGCAGGTGCATCCGGTATTGTGCTGGAACCCACCGCAGGCAACCTTCATGCCCGAATCGCCGCCGAACTGGATGCACTCCAGGCGGGAGGTTCCACCAATGGGGCAGCCGGGATCAGACTGGCCTATTCCCTGGCCGAACAGGCTTTCATCAGGAACGGGATCAATCGGGTGATTCTGGCTACCGATGGCGATTTTAATGTCGGCACAGTCAATTTCGATGCTCTGGTAGATTTGATTGAGCAAAAACGTAAATCCGGTATTTCGCTGACCTCGCTTGGATTCGGAACGGGAAATTACAATGACCGGTTGATGGAACAACTTGCCGATGCGGGCAATGGAAATTATGCCTATATCGATACCATTAACGAGGCGCGCAAAGTGCTGGTGGACGAAATGTCATCTACCCTGAACACCATTGCCAAAGATGTAAAAATTCAGATCGAATTCAATCCGGACATGGTCTCTGAATATCGGCTGATTGGATACGAAAACCGCATGCTAAAGCGTGAGGACTTCAACAACGACAAGATCGATGCCGGTGAAATCGGCGCCGGTCATACGGTAACCGCGCTGTATGAAGTCACACTTGCAGGCAGTCAGGGCAGGATCAACCCGCTGCGCTACGGCGGCGGCCAACCGGAGAAAGCCGGAAGGCACGGGAATGAAATCGCCTTCCTGCGGCTTCGCTACAAAAACCCGGATTCCGATCACAGTAAACTGGTCGAAATCCCTTTGAATCGAAATATGCTGCAACATCGGCTTGCCAATACGTCCGAGGGTTTCCGTTTTGCTGCTGCGGTTGCTGCGTTCGGCGATCTGCTGCGAGGCGGCAAATACAGTGAAGAGTTCACTTATCGCGATGTACTAAAACTGGCTCGCAGTTCCCGCGGCAAGGATATTTTCGGTTATCGGGGTGGGTTTCTTAATATGGTGCGCACTGCCGAAGTGTTGGGTCGACAAGCATCAAATCGAGGCCAAGAAGATTCATGAAGTTCCGGGCGCATCCTTCCGGCATGACCCTGCCGGAGGGGTGCCGTCCTCTTTCATCCCGGGGGCAGAAGCACTACATTGGCCTGCATGCCCGAACCGGAAACCGATGCCCCTGCCGACGAGGAACTGATGCTCGCCTACAAAAACGGTGATGCCGTGGCCTTTGAAACCCTGTACCAGCGCCATAAGGGATCGTTATACCGCTATATGCTGCGCCAATGCACGTCCAAGGCTGTGGCTGAGGAACTCTTTCAGGATGTGTGGATGAATATGATCCGCGCGCGCAAACGTTACCGGCCATCAGCAAAGTTCGGCACTTACCTCTTCCGGGTTGCACACAACCGGCTGATTGACCACTACAGGAAGAATAATCCGGCACAAACCGGTGAAAATCCTGATCAAATAGCCAGTGACCCCGATGAACAACCTGGCAACCCACAGCAACAACCCGAGCAACAAACGTTTATTCAGCAACAAATCCGGCATCTGCTTACCTGCATTCAGGCATTGCCTTTAGCGCAGAGACAAGCTTTCCTGCTCAAGGAAGAAACGGGACTGGGGCTACATGAAATTGCCAGGATAATGGATGCGAATCCGGAAGCGGCCAAGAGCAGGCTGCGTTATGCCATCAAGAAATTACGCCAGTGCATGGGAGAATATTTATGAACCATCCACCGCCAAATAACCCGGAAAACGATGCTGAACTCTCCCGCCTTTATCAAAAGACCCGTGTGGAAGAGCCCCCCATGCATCTTGATTCGGCCATTCTTTCCGCCGCCCGGAACTCGGTTGACACACTGAAGAAGAAGCGACATATCTGGTGCACGCTTCGCTGGGCAATCCCCGTTACTACTTTTGCTCTGGCGTTACTGACAGTCTCGCTCGTGATCCACCAGAAACAGGAAGCACCGGAATTGTTGATGCAGGACAGCAAGTCTGAAATGGAAAGAGCACCGGAAGCAGTCAGCCCGATACGAAAGAAAGGAAAAATAGATTCGTACGGGAGAGCAGCGCCAAAAATTACCGGCAAAGCCAGCACGCATGTTCCTCCATCAAAGCAACTCAACAAAAAAGCTCGGCCTGCCGTGCTGGAGGAGGGCTTTTCCGCACCCAGTGAAAGCAAGTCTGTTTCATCACCGCCTTCCCGATCCGCAGTTTCTCAACCCGCAAAAATGGACCGGACACTGCGAGGACTGGCCGAAAAGACGATGCCGACAACGGATATTACCCGCGACCCTGCATTATGGATTAAAAGAATCCTAACGTTAAAGAAACAGGGTAACCATGCTGAAGCTAAAGCCAGCCTGAAAAAATTCAGGGTGCAATATCCGGATTATCCGATTCCTCCCGAATTAAAGAATCTTTGAAGTCCTCGGCGATGAAATGCCCTTGACAGGGTATGCCACGCATGAAGATTACCCGCCCATGACATTAGCCATCCCCTCATCCACATTAAACAAGATATTGAACGCCATGATTCCCGCAGGTGCGGATGATGCCGACCTGTACCTCCAGCACTCGCAATCCGAATCGCTGGCGCTGGAAGAAGGCCGTGTCAAACATGTATCGAGCAGCACGCATCAGGGCATCGGCGCCCGCGTCGTCAAAGGGGAAGCTGCTGGCCATGCCTACACTGACAGGCTGGAGCATGCCGCATTGATGGAGGCGGCTACCGCAGCCCGCACCATTGCCGAGGGCGGTCAAACACGTTCTCCCGTCGCCATCCACCCCTCCAAACCTGCCCATGCCCTCTACCGGCCCGAAAATCCGGCAATGGCAGCCTCCATGCACGAGCGAAAGAACCTGTTGGAACGATTGGATACGCTTGCCCGCAGCATTGATCCACGGGTGGTACAGGTATTCGCCAATGTGTCCGCCTCATTTTCGGACATTCATATTATCCGTATGGATGGTGCACATCTGCATGATGCCCGTCCGCTGGTGCGGCTGAATATCTCCGTCGTCGTTGAACAGGACGGACGGCGCGAAACCGGCGGTGCAGGCGGCGGTGGACGATTCGGGCTGGATCGCATGCTTGAGGGTGAAGAAGCCGAACGCTTAACACGCGAAGCCGTGCGCATCGCCCTGCTCAATCTGGATGCGGTCGCGGCCCCGGCTGGCCCGATGCCGGTGGTGCTCGGCCCCGGCTGGCCCGGTATTCTGTTGCACGAAGCCATCGGTCATGGCTTAGAGGGTGATTTCAATCGCAAGGGCACATCCGCTTTTGCCGGTTGTATCGGTCAACAGGTTGCGGCGAAAGGCATAACCGTGGTGGATGACGGCACCATCAGCGAACGACGGGGATCATTGAATTTTGATGATGAAGGCACTGAAACCCACCGCACAATCCTGATCGAAGATGGAATCCTCACTGGCTATTTGCAGGACAAACAGAATGCTCGTTTGATGGGCATGGAACCCACCGGCAACGGCAGACGGGAGTCCTACGCCCATCCGGTGCTGCCGCGCATGACCAACACCTTCATGCTCGCCGGGAATGATTCGCCGGATGATATTCTGGCATCACTGGGTCGTGGTATTTATGCGGTCAATTTCGGTGGCGGGCAGGTAGATATCACCTCCGGCAAGTTTGTGTTCACAACCTCCGAGGCCTATCTGGTTGAGAACGGTAAAATCAAGGCACCCGTGAAAGGCGCAACACTCATCGGCGACGGCCCTTCCGTACTAAAGAAGGTATCCATGATTGGCAATGATCTTGCACTTGATCCCGGTGTCGGCACCTGCGGCAAGGATGGCCAGTCCGTACCCGTGGGAGTCGGATTACCCACGATTCGTATTGATGAATTGATTGTGGGAGGAGCAGAATCATGACAAGCCGTCTCCAATCCCTGTCGCAACAATTAGCCGAAATGGCAAAGGCATCCGGCGCATGCGATGCCGATGCGATGGCCGTAGCCGACACGGGCGAATCGGTGCGTGTACGCAACGGCAAAATCGAATCCGTCGAGCGCGAAGATGCACAAGGCGTGGGACTACGCGCCTTCGTTGAACAGGCAGGGGGATTGGCATTTGCCAGCGCATCTACGTCTGATGTTTCCGATGCGGGCCTGAAACGCCTGACCGAACAGGTGATGGAAATGGCCCGCATTTCCGAACCCGATCCCGATGCCGTGCCGCCCACGGGTGCTGACCACCCAACCCGGAAAGAACTGGATGCCTGGGCAGAGAGCCATACGGTGGATGCATCATGGAACACCGAAGCCGCCAAACAGGCCGCACTGACCTGCGAGGATGCGGCGCTATCCTTTTCGGATAAAATTACCAACAGCGAAGGTGCGGAAGCCGGTTTCGGCATGGTGCGCGTCGCTTATGCATCCGCTGACGGCTTTGCTGCTGCGTACGAAAAATCGTCGGTCGCGTTGAGCGCATCCGTCATTGCCGGTTCCGGCGATGGCATGCAACGCGACTACGCGTGGGACAGGAAACGTTCGGCGAATGCCCTGCGCGCACCCGAAGAGATTGGCCGGGAGGCATCGGAACGCACCCTGCGCAGGCTTGGTGCATCCGGCATGGATGGCGGTACCATGACAGTAGTATTCGAACCCCGTGTGGCCACTTCCATACCGGGCCATCTAGTCTCCGCCATCAACGGACGTGCCGTATTGCAACAGCGATCCTTTCTTGCGGATCAAAAGGGGAAACATATTTTCCCGAATTTCATACGGATTGTAGATGACCCAGATCATCCGCAAGGGTTGGGAAACCGTCTGTTTGACGGTGAAGGCACGCGCTGCCGGCCTATGACCATCATCGATCAGGGCATACTGAGCGGATTCCTGACCGACCGATATGCCGCCCGACGCCTTGGAAGCGCGCCCACGGGCCATGCCAGCCGGGGGCTCACTGGCGACATTTCCATTGGTACATCCAACTTGATTCTGGAGGCAGGCCACCAGACTGTGGAGAATATATTGCATGAAATCGGGAACGGTCTTCTGGTTACGGAACTGATTGGCTTTGGCGTGAATGGTGTCACCGGCGATTATTCAAGAGGCGCATCAGGCTTTTTGATCGAGAATGGTGAGATTTCACGGCCTGTGCAGGAAATCACGATTGCCGGAAATCTTAAAGACATGTTTGCGAACATATCCCACCTCGGTGATGATCTGACATGGTTCGGCAGCAGCGCCGTTCCCACGATTGCAATCACAGACATGACCGTTGCGGGACAGGGCTGATAATTTTTTTGACACAGATAAAAATAAAGTCTGATTATTCCTTCAATCAGCGAGTATCTGTGTTCATCTGCGTCTGATATATGGAGAATGAGATGACATATGATGTGTACGGCGTGGGCAACGCCATTATGGACCTGCAATTGCAGTGCGAGGATGCATTTCTCGATTCCATCGGCGTGGAAAAGGGCGTGATGACACTGGTGGAGGAAGCGCAGCAGAAATATGTGCTGGAGGCGCTCGCCGAACATGACGTTCATCAGTGTTCAGGCGGATCGGCCGCCAATACCATCGTCGGCGTTGCCGATTTTGGCGGAAGCGCCGCCTATGCATGCAAGGTCGGAGATGATGATTTCGGTATGCAATATCAGGCTGAAATGCATGAGCTTGGCGTAACGCTGGCGGTGGACAGGGGCTTCGGACAAACCGGCAACTGTGTCGTACTGATCACGCCGGACGCCCAGCGAACCATGCTGACGCATCTCGGTGTTTCCAGCACCCTGTCCACTGCGGACATCGATGCTGAAGAAATCACCAAAGCACAATATGTCTATGTCGAAGGCTATCTGTTCACCGGCGAATCCACCAAGTCGGCGGCACTAAAAACCATTGAACTGGCCAAACAACAGGGCGTAAAAGTGGCACTCACCGTATCCGATCCCTTTCTCATTGATTTGTACCGGGATGAATTCCACAAACTGATCGAAGAACCCGTGGATTTGTTGTTCTGCAATGAACAGGAAGCCCGCGCACTCACGGGGTTTGACGACTCTATTGAATGCGCACGCGAAATCCACAAACACGCGGAAAATGTGGCGCTAACGCTGGGCAGGAAGGGTTCCATCATCATGCATGAGGGTGAAGTCATTCCCGTTGAGGGCGTGGAAGTGGATGCGGTGGACACCACCGGCGCCGGCGACATGTATGCTGCTGGCGTGCTTTACGGCATCACCAATGGCCTGTCCTGGCATCAGGCCGGACATCTTGGCAGCCATGCAGCCGCGCAAATCGTAGCTCAACTGGGCGCGCGCCTGCCCCGCCGTTACACCCATGAAGAAATCGAAGCTTTGCTGGCCTGAACTATTTATGAATCGCCGTGATGATTGCGCCGGGCCTTTGTTCGCAACGGATTCCGAGGAAAGAGACCGTAGCCATGCATACGGACGACCGATCAGGTGAATTGCGCTTGCGCAAGAGAGTATCCCCTGGGGGACGAGGGAGTCGGTGCGGACAAAGGAACAAGCAAGGGCGCGGCAGTATTTGTGAATAGTTCAGGCTAGGCTAAACTGCACTCATGACAACCATCAGGCAGATGCTGGCCCGTAACCGTGAATGGGCCGAAAATATCCAGGAGTGTGATCCGGCTTTCTTTTCCCGTATTGTCACCGACCAGAAGCCGGAGGTGCTGTGGATCGGCTGCTCGGACTCGCGGGTTGGACCCGACCAACTGATTGGCCTACCGATGGGCTCGATCTTCGTTCATCGCAACATTGCCAACATCTTTGCTACCAATGACCTGAACTGTCTGGCCGTACTTGAGTATGCGATTGACGAACTCAAGGTTCCCAATATTGTGGTCTGCGGTCACTACCAGTGTGGCGGCGTACATGCAGCCATGCAGCATAGCGGTATCCAGCCAATCGATTTGTGGCTGGATCAGGTTCGCTTTGTCTATCAGCGCCACTCCCGGGAACTGGATACGTTGGATGATAATGCGCGCTGGAACCGGCTGGCCGAACTCAACGTTGAAGCGCAGGTGCACAACATCTGCCGCAATACCATTGTCCGGGAAGCGTGGAAACGCGGTCAGGAAGTCAATGTCATCGGCGTCATCTACGACATCCACGATGGCCGCCTCAAACCTCTGGGGCTTGAGTTCCACTCGCTAAGCGACTGGAAGTCATTCCATGAAAAACAATCCGATTAGATCCCCGAATTCCCTTACCATCGGCCAGCTTGCCAAGGCAGCCGAAGTCGGTGTCGAGACTATCCGCTACTACCAGCGCATAGGCTTGATGCGTACGCCGGCAAAACCTCTCGGCGAAATACGCCGTTATCATCATGATGATCTTTCCCGATTGCGTTTCATCCGCCGCGCCAAGGAACTTGGTTTCTCACTTAAGGATATTCACGCGTTATTACAATTGGATGAAAAGAACTGTGACGATGTTCGGGAACTCGCCGAACACAAACTCATCGATGTGCATAAACGCATCTCCGACCTTGAATCAGTGGCCAAATCACTGAGTACCATGATCCGCCAGTGCGAATCATCGGACCAACCCGCCTGCCCGATCATTGACTCCCTGACTCCACCCGGCACTTGACTCCGTACCACAGTACGGCATCTAGACTGCCGGCATGGACACGATAAACACTACAAACAGTAATAAAACTGAACGCCTGCCATTGGTTGGCGCGGTACTGGCGGGAGGCTTGGCATCCGCTTGTTGCATCGGCCCCTTAATCGTAGTCCTGTTGGGGCTGGGTTCCGCCTCAGTCTTTGTAGCCATGGAACCATACCGGCCCATATTCGCGACCGTCACCCTTGCATTGCTCGCCTGGGCAGGCTGGAAGCATTGGCAGGGTAAAAAGCAATGCGCCGCAAGCGGTTGTCCGCCAAAGAAGCCGGTGATGCTCTGGATACTGGCCGGGTTATCCATCCTGCTTCTCATTTCGCCCTCACTGCTTCCGTACCTCATCAAGTAAGGAGAACAACCCATGCGAAGAATGATACTTCCCATCGTAGTCCTATCTATGACCGCCATGCATGCACAGAATAGCGCCGCACAGGAACAGACAGTGACCATGCACGTATCCGGCATGACCTGCGGCACATGTCCGATCAGTGTCCGTCACCGCGCCTTGCAACTGAAAGGCGTGCATACAGCCGCCGTTGATCTGGACACAGCAACGGCCACCGTGACTTATGAAGATAGCGAGCAATCACCACAAACCATTGCTCAGGCCATAACCAAACTGGGGTATCCGGCGACAGTAAGAAAGGCAAAACAATGAGTGAAATGCTCATAGACCAAAAAGGTGCCTTCACTGTTGTCGGCAGCATTGCTGCACTAGCCGCCGTGATCTGGCTAATCACCAACTGTGCCTCGTGCCACTGAATAAGGAGAACGAAATTATGAAAAAATCCACACTGCTCAAAACCGGCATTATCGGTACGGCGGTTGCCGCGCTGTGCTGCTTCACGCCCGTGCTGGTTATCCTGTTTGGTGCGGTAGGTCTGGCTGCCTGGGTAGGTTATCTTGACTACGTACTGATGCCGGCGCTGATCTTTTTTGTGGGCCTGACCATTTACGCCTACACGCGGAAGAAAAAAGGCGAATGTTGCGAATCAGGCAATACAGGCGCACAAAAATGAGCGCCGGCTACGCGAGGGACAAGCCTCACATCGCCATTGTAGGCACGGGCTCCGGCGCTTTCGCCGCAGCCATCAAGGCCATCGAGGAAGGTGCCAGGGTCACGCTGATTGAAGGAGGGGATGTGATCGGCGGCACTTGCGTCAATGTCGGCTGTGTGCCTTCCAAGATCATGATTCGCGGCGCCCACATTGCCCATCTGCAATCCTCACATGCTTTCGAAGGCCTTCCCTTAAACCAACCCCGGATTGATCGTGCAGCACTGGTCCGCCAGCAGCAGGCGCGCGTTGAAGAACTGCGGCATGCCAAATATGAAAGCATCCTGGAAAGCCATCCGGACATTCACCTTGTCCGGGGCTGGGCAAGATTTGATGATCCGAACACCCTGATCGTCAAGCAGCAGGATGGCAGCGAACTACGTGTTGTTGCGGACAAGATTCTGCTGGCTACAGGTGCCAGTCCCGCGATTCCCGATATCCCCGGCCTGAAAGAAACGCCATTCTGGACATCAAACGAGGCACTGGTTGCAGAAGAATTGCCCGGGCATCTGGTCGTGATCGGTGCTTCGGTGGTAGCTCTGGAACTGGCACAGGCGTTCTTACGACTGGGGTCAAACGTAACAATCATGGCCCGCAGTATATTTCTATCGAAGGAAGACCCGGCGATCGGCGACGGACTGGTGAAGGTTTTTGAGGAAGAAGGTGCGCGGGTGTTGCTGCATACACTGCCCGACTCCGTATCGCACGATGGTCAAGGCTTTGTCCTGCCATCGAAAGCGGGGGAAATACGTTGCGATCAATTGCTGGTCGCCACCGGTCGCAACCCCAACACAGAACAATTGATGCTTGGTAAGGTTGGTGTTAAAACTGGCAACAACGGCGCCATTGTCATCGACGACCACATGCGCACGTCAGTCGATCATATCTATGCTGCGGGGGATTGTACCGATCAGCCGCAATATGTGTATGTGGCCGCAGCTGCCGGTACGCGCGCCGCCATCAATATAACCGGAGGCGATGCAGCGCTGGATTTATCCGCCATGCCCGCAGTCGTATTCACCGAGCCTCAGGTTGGAACAGTGGGCTTAACCGAAACAGAAGCTAACAAACAGGGCATCGATGCCGAATCACGCACACTGGCATTAGAGAATGTTCCGAGGGCTTTGGCCAATTTCGATACCCACGGCTTCATCAAACTGGTGGCTGAAAAGAAGACGGGACGCTTGCTGGGTGCCCAGGTGCTGGCGGGAGAAGGTGGAGAAATTATTCAGACGGCGGTCCTTGCAATTCGCAACCGGATGACCATCAAGGAACTGGCCAATCAACTCTTCCCGTATCTCACCATGGTTGAAGGAATGAAACTCTGCGCCCAGACCTTTACCAAGGATGTGAAGCAGCTTTCCTGCTGTGCGGGCTAATTGTTAAATAGTGCATAAAGGAGTAACAATTTGATTACTCAACCTGGCAAACCCGCTGTCGAGGAAATGGATAAAATTCTCTACTTGTTTCCAACAGCCTTCATTCGAATGTCACAACAAGAACAGCAAATTTCTATGCACATTTATCACCTCATGGCACAGGGCAAACCATTGTCAGCTAAGCTGCTCGCTTCGTCTCCAGGTCTATCGCTAGAATTGGTGACTCGAATCCTGGATGGCTGGGACGGCATTTATTACAGCGATGCTGGCAGCATCATCGGCTATTGGGGCCTGTCTTTGTCGAAAACGAAACACCGCTTTGAGGTCGATGGTCATGGCCTATTTACCTGGTGTGCCTGGGATGCGCTGTTTATCCCCGAGATCATAGGCAAACCCGCTATGGTGACATCTGTTTGCCCTGTTACGGGATGTCCGGTCCAGCTAACTGTCTCGCCGGATGCCATCGAGTCCGCTAAACCTGCCGATGCCGTGATATCCTTTATCAAGCCGGAAGCAGCTAAGATTCAGGAAAGTATTGTCACGAACTTCTGCCACTATGTGCACTTCTTTAGCTCAGAGAACGCTGGACAGCACTGGGTTTCAGATAACCCGGGCACGTTTCTGCTTTCCCTGGATGAAGCCTTTGCTCTCGGGCATAGAAAAAATGAACTGCAATACAAAGATACACTGTCAATGTCGATTTTTGAAAAAAGGAGAAAAACATGAAGAAAATAGCAATCATCCCTATGTTGTTTGCGCTCGTGCTCACAGCAGTCCCGGTGCAATCTGCCGAAAAAACAACCATGTTTGTGCACCTGAAGACCAGCCTGAAACACGACGATGCGCAAATCTGTGTCGCTTATAACGTAATTTGGGCCGCCCTCAAGGAAGGAATGGCCGTCAATGTGCTGGTAGATTCCGATGGCATCAATACCTTCAAGACGGGTTTGCTTTCGGATACAGACTCTATTCAGGGTTATAAGATTCCGGAAAACCTGCGAACTTCCATCGCTCGTCAGTTGAACGTGCCGTCTGGCGACGTGCCCAAAACCTATGGCGACTACCTCATTCTCCTTCACAAGGAAGGTGCGCAGTTCTATGTCAACAAAGGGTTCCTCATCGTGGCAGGTATAGCGCCGGAACCCGGCAAGGACATGGGCAAGCTTGCGGATTACGTAAAAAAGATATTCAAGCCGGTCACCTTCAAGGAAATGCTGGAGCTCAGAAGAAATGCCGATTTCGATTATACATACTAACCCGCAAGGGATGGGCAGATGAACAAGCAAGTCATTCCAGACTCCACCATCACCTGCCCGAAATGTGGACATCATAAGGCAGAAACGATGCCGACCGATGCCTGCCAGTGGTTCTACGAATGTGAATCCTGCCACGCATTACTCAAGCCGAAGCCCGGCGATTGCTGTGTCTTCTGCTCCTATGGCGATATCTCCTGCCCGCCCATTCAGATGAATAAGGGCTGCTGTACGGGATGAATGCACATCTGTAAAAAAGTAGTTGGCCGAATACAACTATGTCTGTCATCGTCCTGGTGGAAAGCTTGCTCTGACGTAACTACTCAGGAGCCTTGAATTTTGTTCCATGGCAAGGCGCGAGAAACGCAGAATCCGTAGCGTATGTGGTTATATGTGAGGATTCGAGCATCGCAACAACGCCGCCAGAGGGCAAAAGACGGGGGTGCTGAGTAGTTACGTTCTGACAGGAGCTTTTAATGCCTGACTGCGGATGCAATATTGAAATCAGGGACAAGGAACAGCGTCGGGTACTGATTCCACTGTTGCTTATCAATGGCCTGATGTTCGTCATCGAACTCACCCTCGGCATTATCGGTCAATCCACCGGACTCATCGCTGATTCCATGGATATGCTGGCGGATGCCACGGTGTACGCTATTGCCATGTATGCCGTAGGGCGGGGATTACAGGCCAAGATACGGGCTGCGCACGTCAGCGGTGTGCTCCAGATTGTACTGGCCTTTGGCGTGATACTTGATGTCATACGCCGCTTCGCCTTCGGCAGTAATCCAGAGTCCACATTAATGATCGTGATGGGACTTGTAGCCTTTGCGGCTAATGTGGTCTGCCTGATACTGATTGCCAAACACCGCAAAGGTGAAATCCATATGCGGGCAAGCTGGGTATTTTCCAGGAACGATGTAATTGCGAACATTGGCGTGATTGTGAGTGGTGGCCTGGTGGCTTTGCTTGCCTCACCACTTCCTGACCTCATCATCGGATTTGTCATCTCCATCATTGTCATGAAGGGTGGTATTTCCATTTTTCAAGATGCTACTGCCGAAAAAGATCATTTACCTGAATGATTCATTATTCGCATCTGGTCAAACAACACAGGCAATCCGGAAATACACCGGGCTCTTTGTTTGCCATAGTCGTGGTATGATGGGGCTATGAATACCATTGCCATCTATGCAGGCGCAGCCTTGGCGGAGATTGCGGGCTGTTTCGCCTTCAGTATTTTCCAATCCATAAATGAGCCTGAAAAGTAGCTGCATGGTGTTCAGTT
>CAZEMN010000003.1:0-5084 GCA_964513335.1 uncultured Zetaproteobacteria bacterium
ATCAAGATTGGCGAGGAGATAGCTTTCACACCTGCCCATTTGATCACTGATGATATGGATTGGCGCGAGGATTACGAGAAACTTCGTTTGGCCAGCACACTGTTACAAAATGTTGGACTACAACGTGATTTGAGCAAAAGCCTCGAAAACATTGCGAGTAATCTGCTTGATATTTTTCCGGCGGATCGATGTGCCATCCTACTGCTCGACGCCGAGTCGGATAAACTTGTACCAATGACGGTTAAGGTGTTGACTGGAATACAAAAGCATATGTCGATCTCCGAGTCGATTCTGGAAAAAGTGCGCGAGACTCATTCGGCACTTATTGTGACGGATGCATGTGCCGATGAACGATTTTCAAATTCTGCTTCTATTCTTGTACAGGGGCTACATTCGGTTTTGTGTGCGCCAATTATTTGCGACAATCACTTTTATGGCGTCATACATCTGGATTGCCAGAAATCGGCCATAGTTTTCTCTCGCAAGGATCTCAATCTGATAACAAACCTTGCGTCCCACGTGGCGACTATCATTGCGAACACAAAGCTACTGGGAACCGTCGAGCAAGAGACCAGGGACAAAGCACAACTCGAACGCCTGTTGCCGCCCAGCATCATGGAGAAAGTCACGAGAGGCGAAATTAAGTTGGAAAAGAAGGGTGGTGAGCATAAGGAGGTTACCATCCTCTTTGCTGATATTCGTGGTTTTACCCGTATTGCACATCATGCCCCGGCCACGAATGTAGTGGAGATGCTCAATGAGTATTTCGAACTGATCGTCAATGTTGTTTTCCAATATGGTGGTACTGTGGATAAATTCATCGGCGATGAGGTCATGATTCTTTTCGGCGCGCTGACCGAAGTGGATTATCCGGCTGATCAGGCGGTCAGGTGTGCATTCCATATGCATGGTGCACTTGATCTGTTTAATAAAGAGCGAAAAGCCCGAATGGAACAGCCGATTAAAATTGGTATAGGTATCAATACCGGTGATGTGGTGGTTGGGGCAATCGGGTCAAGTCGGTCAATGCAATATACCTGCATCGGTGATGCAGTGAATATTGCTTCCCGTCTGACCAGTATAGCCAAGCCAAAACAGACAATTATCTCAGAAGACACATACAGAAAACTAAAGAACAAACCGGAACATGACACACTACCAAAGGTCTCCCTGAAAGGTATCGACAGGTCTCTACAGTTATACTCGGTTTGGGAACAGACAGCCGATACAACCATCCATATATGAATCATTTGAGCCAATCACCACGCATGAGTTTCGCAATTGGCTCATTAGATATTGCCAATGTGTAAATGGTGCCCATAGCGATCATAAAACCACTTTAGCATAAAGGGTGGAAGCACAGTGGTTGCCGCAATGGTTAGAATCATGACGGCATACAGATCATAATCAAATACGCCTGAAACGCGGCCCAGCTCTGCGAAGATGAGCCCTACTTCCGCTCTTGGTATCATGGATATTCCAACGGCCCAGCGAAAATATACGGACTCTTTAATCAGGAATGCGCCAGCCAGTTTACTCAGTACGGCAAGAGCTATAAATATCAGGCTCATTTGCCAGACGGAGGAAGAGGTCCAATCGACTTTTTGCAGATCCAGTGAGAGTCCGACCATGACAAAAAATATCGGTGTGAACAGATGGATGATCGGCTTCATATGTTGATCGATACGTTGAACGAAATGACTATCGGAATGTCGCCATGACGTACCGAATGGAAGGAAAAAATGGCGTGACAGAGCCAGACCTGCCGCAAAACCACCCAGCAGGGCAGGTGCGCCTACGGCATGGGCCAACCATGCAAAAAACAGTACAAGGCTAACAACCGCAGTTGGAATCATGCCTGGAATTTTACTTTTCTTATCATAGCGACCAATCGTTTCGGCAATAATTTTGGCAACGATAGGTGCAAGAAGCATGAAAATCACAATAAAAATGAACACCTTACTGGTATTGGCAAAACTTACGCCACCTCCGGTGGAGAATTCGAACAGGAGCGCCAGCAGCACAACACCCAGAATGTCATCCAGTACGGCAGCACCCAGGACCACTTGAGCTTCATGTGACTGATGGCGACCAAGGTCGCGGAGCACTCGAACAGTGACTCCGATACTGGTGGCGGTCAGGGTGCCGCCAATAAACAACGATATAATCAATGACAAATCAAATATCCAGTAGCCAAATACAAAGCCGCCGGCAAATGGCGCAGTAAATCCTGCCAATGCCACAATGGATGCCGATTTCCCCCTGTTGACCAGGGTTGCAATATCGGTATCCAGGCCGACTTCAAATAGCAGGAGGATAAGCCCGATTTCAGCAAGCATCTGAACAACCTCGGCAGGCTCTACCCAACCCAGAAGACTGGGACCCAGGACAATGCCAGCAAGCAATTCACCCATCACCGGCGGTATTTTGAGCCATGCGGCAATCTCACCGAGAATCCTTGCAGACAGCAGGATCAGGACCAGAGAGAGAAAGAAATTACTTACTTCCATGATTAATGCACTTTATCCGGTTTTTGGCATATTCTCCCCTATGGCTGCACCCGAAATGAGGCCATGCGGCGTTGCTCGTCGTTCATTTGGATTTACCAAACTTCTCTCCTCGCGTCTTGCCTGGCCTCATTTCGGACGCAGCGCTACGCCTGGGTTTTATGTGAACAGGCCCTAGGATGGTTTTTCACCTATGGGGAAGGAGGTCGTGAGCATACCACGTCATCCTTTTCTGATGACCACCATTTTCTCATGGGTCATTTCCAGCATGGATGATCGAATACCCTCCCGCCCAAGGCCGGAATCTTTAACTCCACCATAAGGCATATGATCCACGCGATAAGTGGGGACGTCATTAACAATTACGCCACCCACATTCAGAGAATCAACAGCTTGATGTACGTGATGCAAATCATTACTGAAGATGGCTGCCTGCAAGCCGAAATCTGAGTGATTGCACCACTGGAATGCCGTTTCCAGTTCCTCATAAGGGGTTACGGTAACGACTGGTCCGAATATTTCCTTGCAACATATCCCCATATCTTCTTTCACATGGGTGACAATGGTTGGTTCGATGACGTTACCACACCCCATGCGGCGGCGTTTACCGCCATATACAATCTTCGCACCGGAAGAGACGGCTTCTTCAAGCCATGCCATGATTCGATCCGCGGATCGGGAATGAATGACGGGCCCGACCACCACATCAGTCTTCCGCGGATCGCCGATCTTCAAGGATTTGGTTTCAGCAGTCAGAATTTCCAGAAAAGAGTCAAACACGCTTGTGTGCACATAAATGCGCTGTACGGCGATGCATGACTGACCAGCCTGTGCAAAACCCCCGAGCACACAGCGTTTCGCTGCCCATGCAAGGTTGGCGGAGGCATCTACTATGGTGCCCGAGTTGCCTCCTAATTCAAGGACAATTCGTTGCTTCTCCACTTTTCTCTTTAAGGCCCATCCCACATCAGGGCTACCGGTAAATGTCACCATTTTGATGTCATCACTGCCCAGTAACAGCGAGATATCCGCATGCCGCATGGGTAGTACATTGAGACTTCCGGGTGGTGCGCCTGCTTCACTGGCAATGCGGGCCAGAATAAGAGCGGAGATTGGCGTGTTGGTGGCAGGCTTGATCAGAATAGGATTGCCCACAGCCAGCGCCGGAGCAACCTTGTGCGATACAAGATTAAGTGGAAAATTAAATGGACAGATGCCCAGAACAGGACCAATGGGCTCACGTCGGGTATAACCCTCGTAGCCGATACCACGTTCCATGCCATCCATCGGAATTCGGTCGCCACAAAATCGTTTAGCCTCTTCAGCCGCCCATGAAAACACGGCCAGCGTTCGGGTAAATTCCTGCTCGGCGAATTTCTTTGGCTTGCCGCCTTCCATGATGAGGGCGTCAACCATTTCCGGCATGGCATCCTGCAATCCATCCAGCATGCGCTCAAGTATTGATGCCCTTTGAAAGCGGGACATGTGTTTGAGCACGATAAATGCCTTGTGGCATCCATGCAGGGCCTCGGTAATTTGTTTGCGTCCTGCGATGGATACGGTTGCGATTGGCGAACCATCGTATGGATTGATGATTGCGGTGCTATCCGTGCTTTCGTGGGCTTCGCCATTAATCCACAGGTAAAAGTTTGGTATTTTGGGCATACCCGAGACTCCCTTGATCTGCATGATGCATGAATCATGCAGGTTAAATGACCGCTCCCATCTATATAGCACATTTCCAATATTGTTGTTGGTAGTAAGCAAACAATGCTGCCGCTACACTGCCGCCCTCATGCCAAATTCACATCCAGATCAGCAACATATACGGAATTTCTCAATTATCGCTCATATTGATCACGGCAAATCCACGCTTGCGGATCGTTTGATTGAGCAGACCGGCGCGCTCTCCGAGCGTGAAATGAAGAAACAGGTACTGGATTCCATGGATCTGGAACAGGAACGCGGCATCACTATCAAAGCGCAGACGGCAAGTTTGAAGTATAAGGCCTGCAATGGTGAAACCTATCTGCTGAATCTGATTGATACACCGGGACATGTGGATTTCACTTATGAAGTCTCGCGTTCCCTGCAAGCATGCGAAGGCGCTTTGTTGATTGTGGATGCGACCCAGGGTGTGGAAGCGCAGACGTTGGCCAATGTCTATCTGGCACTGGAAAATGACCTCGAGATCATTCCCGTCATTAACAAGATCGATCTCCCCAGTGCTGACGTGGAAGAGGTTAAACGCCAGATTGAAGAGGTCATCGGGCTAGATGCTTCGGATGCGATTGCTATTTCCGCGAAGACAGGTGAGGGCATTGGTGATGTGCTGGAGGCCGTTGTGGCGCGCGTGCCTGCGCCTTCGAATTGTGATACCAAGGTCTTGCGGGCGCTGGTGGTGGATTCATGGTTTGATGCTTACGTAGGTGCCGTGGCACTGGTGAGGGTTTTTGAAGGGGTATTGGAAAAGGGTGATAAAGTGCGGTTTATGTCCACATCTGTGGCAACGTCCTATGATGTTCAGGATGTTGGCGTGTTTATGCCGCAACCTGTGTCGCGCAAAGTTCTACATTC
>CAZEMN010000003.1:5184-44007 GCA_964513335.1 uncultured Zetaproteobacteria bacterium
TTTCTTGGTATGTTGCACATGGAAATTGTGCAGGAGCGTTTGGAACGCGAGTATGCGCTTGAATTGATTATTACAGCGCCTTCTGTGGTCTATCGGGTGACAATGACGGATGGTGTGGTGCAGGAAATTTCCAATCCCAGTGATTTCCCCGAACCACAACGCATTGAAAAGATTGAAGAGCCGACCGTGCTGGCCAATATTTTTACACCGGAAGAATACGTCGGGGCTATGATAAAACTGTGTCAGGATCGGCGTGGAACGCAAAGGGATATGAAATTTATCGGTCAGGGACGGGTGATGATTACTTATGAACTGCCTCTGGCTGAAATGGTCATTGATTTCTATGACAGGCTGAAGTCGGTATCGCGCGGTTATGCTTCCATGGATTATGAGTTGGCAGAATTTTGTGCTGGTGATGTTGTTAAACTCGATATCCTGGTGCATGGCGAGGCTGTGGATGCACTGTCGCTTATCGTCCATCGCTCGATTGCGGAAGCCCGTGGCCGGGAACTGGTCAAGAAACTGCGGCAATTGATTCCCCGGCAACAGTTTGATGTTCCCTTGCAGGCGGCGATTGGTGGCCGTATCTTGGCACGCGAAACGGTCAAGGCGGTACGCAAGAATGTGACGGCTAAATGCTATGGTGGTGATATCACGCGCAAACGTAAACTGCTGGAAAAACAGAAGGCGGGAAAGAAACGGATGAAGTCCATCGGCAGCGTTGAGGTGCCGCAGGAAGCGTTTCTGGCTGTGCTTAAGCTGGGAGAGGAGAGCTGAATGCCTAAGAAAAAGACTGTATGGAGGGAATGGGCCGAATCGTTGCTGATGGTGGTCATTATTGCGGTCGTTATTCGCAGTTTTATTGTGGCGCCGTTCAAAATCCCCTCTTCCAGTATGGTGCCGACACTGGAAGTTGGCGATTATATCTTTGTACTCCGCTATCCTTATGGTTTGCGTATTCCGTTCACCGATTTACAGTTCTTTCCACACCCGCCCAAACGCGGGGATGTGGCTGTGTTCGATTATCCGGAAGACCGCAGCAAGGACTACATCAAGCGTATCATCGGCTTGCCGGGTGATGACATCCTGTATAAAAAAAATAAACTTTATGTGAACGGTGCGGAGATGCCATTAAAGAGGCTGGGGGAGCGCACCTATTTTATGGCGGATGGAGAGGCGGACGTGTCCGGACTTTATGAAGAACGGCTGTTCGATGTAAAGCATCAGGTGCTGCGCAAAAGCTTTTCCATACGCGATGGCGAATGGAAGGTGCCGCCGGGTCATTATCTGGTGCTTGGGGATAATCGTAACAACTCACGCGATTCACGTTTCTGGGGTTTTGTGCCACAGTCCTACCTGGTGGGACATGCTGCCATCGTATGGTGGTCGTGGAATAAGCATCAGGGTGCAGTGCGTTGGGACCGTATCGGACATCTGATACAATAAGGCTTTGGTGTGTGGACAGGGAGGTGGATATGCGGCATCAGAAAGGTTTCTCAGTAGTTAAACTGCTGTTTGTCCTGGCGGTCCTGGCTGCCGGAACATGGGCCAGCTATAACATCATTCCTGTCTATAGTACCTACTGGAAGGTGCAGGATGCATTTGATGCTGTTACGCGCAATCTTTCCGGCCAGCCTGTCAGGAGAATTCGTGCAAGACTACCGGATATTTTTCATGTCAAATATATTGCGCACAACGATCTGCCGCAGGAATTTTATGACAATCTGGGAATCAAGGCAGATGGTGGGAGGATTGAAATCTCATCAGTTTACCACGTTACATTATGGCTTTTGGGACCGCTTGAAAGCGTGAATCCCGATGAGCCGTACACGACCAAAGATTTGAAGGGTATGGATAAAATACGTGACAAAGCACGCCTTGATTTTGATTTTGAGCCTTACGCGGAGACCCCCTGATTTCTGATTTGGAAGGCCGGATCGGCCACCACTTCAGGGATGAAAGCCTGATCAGGCAGGCTTTGACCCATCGATCCGTCTCCGGAGAACATATGGAACGCATGGAGTTTCTCGGTGATGCCGTTCTGGGTATGATTATTGCCGCCAGATTGTACGAACAATTTCCATATGCCGCCGAGGGAGAGTTGACACGCATGCGTGCGGTACTGGTGTGCAAAAGCGGCTTGCTCGCTATTGCCCGGAGATGGTGTCTCTCACAACATCTCCATGTCGGCGATGGAGAACGAGGCAAGGATGAGAATATCAAATCCACATCCATTGTGGCCAATGCCGTAGAGGCGGTGATTGGTGCGGTGTTCCTTGATGGCGGCTGGGAGTCCGCACGCACGCTCGTGCTGAAGGGGTGGGCGGATTTGCTGCATGATGCGGATCAGGCGAATACCCGTGATGCGAAAACATGCCTCCAGGAATTCACACAGGCACATGGATTCGGCTTGCCGGAGTATGTGGTGCGCGATCTTGGCGCTGATTGCAACCCTCGCTTTGAAGCTGAATGCTTTGTCAATGGTGATAAGGTAGGGAGAGGCATGGGGGAGAGAAAGAAAACGGCGGAAATGGAAGCGGCAGCCGAAGCATGCCGCCAACTACCGGACAAGGTGCTGTAAATGCAGTGGTCGCGTATGCTGATTTTGCCATCAGCAAGGGCTTCATCATTTTTATTGTGTTGCATCATGCTGACGTTAATACTGTCCGCCTGTGCCCAGAGCCCCAAATATTTAAGCGAAACGGATAGGAAATCGCTGGGTCATGTCAGTGTTGTTTCCGCCCAATTTCAGCCGGATATCAACCTTGTATTGCCTGCCAGGGGCGCTGGGGGTGGCGCATGGCGTGGCGCCAAGGAGGGGGCGAAAGATGTTATTATCGGTAGCGCTGTAACGCCCCTGCCTGGCGCCATCATCCTCGGCATATTACTCTCTCCAATCGTTGCGGCGGGTGGTGCAATCTATGGGGCTATCGTCGCATCTCCTGCGAAAGTTGTCGCGCAATATGGGAAAGTTCTTGCAGACATTAGCCAGAGATTGGACATCAATCGGAGCATACGCGAAGGCACTATCCGGTATGCAGATGAAAAGGCGCACTATTCTCTCGCTGATCTGGGCGAGATTGGCCCGGTGAAACCCGGCGGAGACGCCAATTATCTACGTCTGGCATTAAGCGGGACTGATACTGTTCTTGAGGTCAGTGCCTCTGATTTATCCACCGAAGGTGCGGCCATTAATAGTCCATTCAGGGTCGTCATCAAGGCGGGTGTGCGTTTAATCAGAACTGCGGATGGTATGGTGCTGGCATCCTATCATCCCCGATTCACCAGTCAGCTTCACACACTTCAGGAGTGGGCTCAAAACGATGGTGCATTGTTCAGGGAAGCGCTACAAAAAGGTTTCACACAAATCAGCCGGGAAACCATATATGAGTTACTCTTTGTCTATGAAGCTGATTCAGAAAAAAATGGGCGTAACGCCGCCCTGGTTCAGGGTGCATCTGTTCACCCTCCTGAAATTATAGCGCCCAAGCTAAAACAATCGGGCTTCTCCCTGTTTTCCGGCGATAACCTGGTGGGTTCGCTGACACCGGAATTTTGTTGGAAGCCGTTCGTCGGTGTAAAAACATCGTCCGGTAAGAGTGCCAATATGTCTGGAATTTCCCGTATTAGCTATCAGTTTGAGATTATACATGAGGATGAGGTTATCTATGAACGGGACCGTCTGGAAGCGTCATGTCATCGTTTGGATCAATTGCTGAAATGGAATAAGGAATACAGCGGGGTTGTCAGGATGTGGTTTGAACTCGGCGGCCATACGCGGGCAACACGGCCCGGTGAGATATATTTTAAAACACCTCCTGTGCCCGTGTCACAATTCGGTGAAATCTCAATTGAGCAGTAAAGGGTCAATAGAGCAATTCCATTGTGGTGTGGTGGTATTTCTCGGTCGTCCCAACGTGGGCAAGTCCACTTTAATGAACCGCATCATTGGTACCAAGGTGGCGATTGTCACACCCAAACCACAGACCACACGGCATCGGATTCTGGGTATCCATACTGATGCATTACGCCAGATTATTTTTGTCGATACACCTGGCATTCATAAGGGAAGCAAACAGTTGAACCGCAATATGGTGCGCGTGGCCTATGCCGCAGCCGAGGAAGCGGATGTCCTGGCCATCATGCAGGATGTGAGCGTCCCACTGGATCGTGGCACATGCGCTCTGATTGAACGTTTTGCCGATGGAAGGTTGCCGCAGCCCCGTATTCATATATTGAACAAGGTAGACAAAGCAAAGAAGGATGCTTTGCTGCCACGGCTGGCTGAGATACAGCGGCTTGATCCGGATGCGGCGGCTTATATCCCGGTCTCCGCCAGAAAGGGGACGCAGACGGATGCACTGGTGGATGAACTGACAAAGTATTTGCCGTTGGCCCCGCCTGTTTATGCACCGGACTGGTATACCGATCAGAGTCAGCGGCAACTGGCCGCCGAATATGTGCGTGAGCAAGTCTTTCTTGCCATGCAGCAGGAAATTCCGTTTCAGACAGCGGTGGATATTGAGGTTTTTCACGAGTCGAAAACAGGTGTAGAGATTGAGGCGGTGATTCTGGTGGGCGGGGAACGCCACAAACCGATGCTGATCGGCAAAGGTGGCGCGCGCATGAAGTCCATTGGCACGACAGCGCGGAAGGGGCTGGAGGAGTTGTTTGCTTGTCATGTGAATCTGAAGCTGTGGGTCAAGGTGGATCCGGGATGGTTTGACCATCCGGGTAAGTTGCATGATCTGGGATTGTAGTACATGGGCGGAATTTATTCACCACAAAGACACCGAGACACAAAGGAATAAGGATATATGTCGAATGTCTATGATGGACAGGTTTGAAATGCTGAATTTTTCTTTGTGTCTCGGTGTCTTTGTGGTGAAAATGGTTTCATTTACGCGGATGAGCATCTGATGGCGGAAATCCGTGATGATGCACTGCTATTGCGCCGCATTCCTTATGGTGATACCTCATTTATTATCCATGTTTTGACCTGTGAGCACGGAAGGATTTCTCTGATGGCACGGGCTGCACGGCGCGCTAAAAGCCCATTTCGGGCCACTTTGGCACCGCTTTGTAAATTGACGATTTCATGGAGGCCCGGGCGCACCGGGATGGGAACGCTGGTGGATATTGAACGAGGTGATGCCTTGCTGGAAGAAACACGAAATCTCGAAGGTTTGCAGTTGAATGCGTTGGCTGCGGGTTTGTTTCGTGAGGGCGGGGTGCATGGCTATGTCGAGTTGAGCCATGCTTGTCGTATTTTGGGAGAACGGAAAGAAGATTCCGGTCTGTTGGCCGGTGCGTGGGATTTATTGCAGAAGGAAGGTTGGCTGGGGTCGCTGGATCGTTGCTGGCATTGCGCGAACTCTGCCAAACAGTTGATTTGGAGCAATGCTGAACTCAGGTGCACGGCTTGCGGGAGTGGCCCGGAGCTTAGTCCCGGTTTGCGTAAAGGGATTCTTGCTCATATGCAAAATTCCAAGGTATATTTGCCGCCCCATGACTTGGCGATGTGGAGACAAATGATCCAGGATGTATTGCGCCATCATGGGTTAAAATCGTTGTGAAACAGGAGAACGCATGCATCTGGGCGTGAATATTGATCATATCGCTACTTTGCGTCAGGCGCGTAAAGTGGCATATCCCGACCCGGTGCAAGCGGTGGATTTGTGTCTGGTCGGTGGTGCAAACGGTATCACAGCCCATTTACGTGAGGATCGACGACACATCCAGGATGCCGATATGCAGCGCCTTGCCGGCATGCCGGGGTTACATCTGAATATGGAAATGGCCGCGACCAATGAAATGGTGGCGATTTGCTGTGAACTTCAACCCGCCGCCTGCTGTCTTGTGCCCGAAAAACGCGAGGAATTGACGACGGAGGGAGGACTGGATGCGGTCACACACCGGGCCAGGCTGGAAAGCGTGGTGAAGCGCTTGAGTGATACAGGGGTGCGTGTTTCCATGTTTATTGACCCCGACATCGCACAAGTTGAAGCGGCGCATACCATGGGTGCGCCGGTGGTGGAATTGCACACAGGCCATTATGCAAATATGGCGGGTAAAGCGCGGGAGCAGGAGTTGGCCCGTGTCGCGCTGGCTGCGAAACGGGCAGCGGATTTAGGGCTTACGGTGCATGCCGGACATGGCCTGACGCTGGAAAATACGCCGCCGATCGTATCCATTTCCGAGGTTGAAGGACTGAATATCGGGCACGCCATTATTGCTGATGCGGTATTCAAAGGACTGAAACAGGCTGTGGCCGATTTCAAGGCGTTGATGCAACGCGGACTGGTGCAGCACTGATGGTACGGTGCTGATGGCGATTGTCGGCATTGGCGTGGACCGGATCGGGATTGCACGCATTGAATCCAGTCTGGAACGTTTCGGAGATCGCTTTATTCGCAGAATTTATACACCTGGGGAAGTCCGTCAGGCACGGTTGAAAGGCAATCTTGCACGCAGACTGGCGATGCTGTTTGCGGCCAAGGAGGCGGTAGCCAAGGCCTTGGCAACAGGATTCAGGCAGGGTGTTGCTCCAATCCATATTGAGACCATTCATCAACCTTCCGGTAAACCCGAAATCCACCTTTATCATGGCGCAAAAGCTGTTGCTGCGCGGTTAAATGTTTCAGCCATACATGTGTCGCTCACCGATGATGATAGGGTGGCGGTGGCTTTTGCTATCGCGGAGGAGGATTAAATGAAGAGAATCATGGTAGCTGAACAAATACGCTGGGCGGATCAGCAGACGATTGCGGAAGGCACGCCGGGAGGCGTGTTGATGGAACGGGCCGGCAGGGCACTTGCCAAGGCGGTGTTGCGGTACAGACCGGATAGCGGTCGGATCGTGATTGTTGTTGGATCTGGCAATAACGGTGGTGACGGCTATGCCGCGGCACGGGTGCTGGCCGGACAGAATATGAAGGTCACGGTTGTTTCTCTTGCTGATCCCGATGGGTTGAAGGGAGATGCAGCTGAACATGCCGGGTTGGCGCGGCAGGCCGGGGTCAAGGTTCGTTTTTGTGAGGAGGACGGCGAATTGCTAAGCCACTGGCTTGCACGCGCCGTGCTTATCGTGGATGCCATATTCGGAACAGGGCTTGCGAGGCCGCTTGAAGGCCGAATGAAAGAGGGCGTGGAACGTATCAACACATCGGGCAGACCTGTTCTGTCGGTGGATATGCCCAGCGGTATTCATAGCGATACCGGCGAGGTGATGGGCGTGGCCGTACAGGCCGACTGGACACTGCCAATCGCAGTAACGAAATGGGGGCATTGGCTGGGGGCGGGGCGTGATTTTACCGCCGATCTTTTATCACCCGTAGATATTGGCATCTCTGAATCTTCAATCAGAGCTGCGTATGCAGCGGTACCGAATGGTGTTGCCGAGGCCGTGGTAATTGATGAAGCAATGACCAAATCGGCGTTTCAGGATCATCCCCGTGATACGCACAAAACCGGCTTCGGACATGTGTGGGTATTTGGCGGTTCCAAAGGCTATACCGGTGCGCCAAGGCTGACGGCGATGGGAGCGATGAGCATACATGCAGGCCTGGTGAGCATCGCTTGTGAGGCATCTGTTTATCCGGTCATCGCGGCATCCTGCCTTGAGGCAATGGCGCATCCACAGGAAACAGCACCATGGCAATCCGCCCATGTGATCGTTGCAGGACCCGGCTGGGGTATGCATCAGCAATCCATGCTGCAAGATATTCTTGCGGCCCATATCCCGCTGGTGCTGGATGCCGATGCACTGAATATGCTGGCCGGGGATAATGCGTTAAAAGAGCTTGCCGGAAAACGCAGCGCAACCACGGTATTTACACCCCATCCGGGTGAGGCAGCAAGGTTACTCGGATGTTCCGCCGATGAGGTACAGCAGGATCGGCCGGGTTCGGCTTTGAGGCTGGCTGAATCACTTGGGGGCTGGGTGGTGCTCAAAGGTTCCGAAAGTCTTGTGGTTTCGCCGGAATCCCGGATGTGGCTTTGCCCCTTTGGCTCCAATCGTCTGGCAACCGCAGGAACCGGAGACGTACTTGCGGGTGTGATTGGTGGTTTGTTGGGGCAGGGGATTCAGCCATCGGATTCTATTCCCGCCGCTGTCGGTTTACATGCCATGGCGGGTGAGCAATCCGGCTGGTACCGTGCCGGGCAGTTGCCGGAGCGAATCGCTGCATTGCGCGATGAATTACCGTGAATTCACGCTTGCCATGCAGCTCCTTGTGAATTAGACCTAGGCTTATGGCAGAGGGACAAAATACCAGGGCCTGTTAACACTAATTATGAACGAGGCGCTGCTGTCCCAAATAAGACCAGTCAAGGCGCGAGGAGAGAAGTTTGGTAAATCCAAATGAACGACGAGTAACGCCGAATGGCCTTATTTGGGACGCAGCCCTTCGGGACGAGCCATTTTTGTGCCCTGCTGCGTTATTTCTCGCTCATGTGCCGCGGGCACACTTCACTCGAAATGCCTTGCATAGCCACAAAAATGGCCTCGTCGCCACGATCATAATTAGTGTTAACAGGCCCTAACACAATGAACCGGCCTCTTTCTCCCCGATTATCCATCTACCGCTGGCGTGCGCCGATGCTGGCCAGTCTTGCACATCGCGCCAGTGGCATGGTGCTGGTGTTGTTTATACCCGTCTATCTGTGGCTATTGCATGCCATGACCGGAACACCGGAGGATTTTGCCGCCGCACGGGCATGGCTGCATTTGCCCCTTGGCCGAATCGTGTTGTGGCTGGTGGGCGCATCCCTGAGCTATCATTTTTTTAACGGCATTCGCTTTCTGTGTCTGGACGCGGGTTGGGGAGAGAGCCGTGAAATGATGCGTCTTACCGCCCGCGTGACCATCGGTATCGGTGTTGCTGCGGTAACGGTATTGGGAGTGGCGTTATGGTGACGGGCGCACGCTTCGGAACCGCGCATAACGGATTGAACGAATGGACATTCCAGCGTATCAGCGCCGCGTTGCTTGCCATCCTGTTGCCCTTGATGTTTGTGCTGTTGACGGGCGTGTATTCCGGCGCTGTCACGCAAATGGAGTTGCTTGATATTCTCGATTGTTCCATCACACGCCTGCTGCATACCATATTGATGACAGCCTTACTGGTGCATGCGCATCTGGGGCTAAAAGTCATCATGGAAGATTATGTGCATAGCGCCATGTTACGGATACCGTTGATGGCGATGCTGATGGTGGGCGTGGGCACTTTCGGTATCTGGTGGCTTTCCATGATCTGGGCCTGGGGAACCTGACGCATGTCGTATTTGTCCACGGTCAAGGTGGAGCATCATTTCCACGACGTGGTGATTATCGGCGCGGGCGGAGCGGGATTGCGCTGTGCTTTACAACTGGCCAATGCCGGGCACCGGGTTGCTGTCGTGACCAAGGTGTTGCCGACGCGTTCACACACCGGGGCGGCGCAGGGAGGCATCAATGCGTCGTTGGGCAATGTAGTGTCCGATCACTGGTTGTGGCATATGTACGATACGGTCAAGGGATCGGATTATCTCGGCGATCAGGATGCGATTGAATACATGTGTCGGGCAGCACCCCTGGTGGTGCGTGAACTGGAGCATTTCGGCGTGCCATTCACACGTCTGGAAGACGGGCGCATCTATCAACGCGCTTTCGGTGGCCAGATGCGTGAATTTGGTGAGGGAGGGTTGGCCAAGCGCTCCTGCGCTGCCGCCGATCGCACAGGACATGCCATCCTGCATACCCTGTATCAGCAGAATATGCGTGCCGGAACACATTTCTATGAAGAATTCTTTGCCCTTGACCTGATTCATGACGATGAAGGCTGTCATGGGGTGATGACATGGGATATTGCCGACGGAAAATTTCATTTGTTTCAGGCCAAGGCTGTGGTGTTGGCGACAGGTGGCGCCGGACGGATTTTCAGGGTGACGACAAATGCCCATATCAATACCGGCGATGGCGGTGCGCTGGTTTTGGATGCCGGATTACCCATGGAAGATATGGAATTTTTCCAGTTTCATCCTACAGGTATCGCTGATGTCGGACCGCTGATTACCGAGGGTGTACGCGGTGAGGGCGGCTATCTGCTGAATTCCGAGGGTGAACGTTTCATGGAACGCTATGCCCCCACGGCCAAGGATCTGGCCAGCCGCGATGTGGTGTCGCGTGCGATTGCTTTGGAAATCAGGGCCGGACGGGGCTGTGGACCCAATAAGGATTACGTGCTACTCAAGCTGGATCATCTGGGCAAAGAACTGATTATGTCGAAATTACCGAACATCCACGAACTGGCGCTTCGTTTTGCCGACGTGGATTGTGTGAAGGAATCGATTCCCGTACAGCCGACGGCGCATTACACCATGGGCGGCATTCCGGCGAATCGTTTTGGCGAGGTGGTAATTCCTGGCAGCAATGGCGAGGAAAATGGGGTTCCCGGCTTGTTTGCGATTGGCGAGGCGGCTTGTGTATCCGTGCATGGTGCCAATCGTCTGGGATGTAATTCGCTGCTTGAAATTATTGTGTTTGGCCGCGCCTGTGGCAATCAGGTGATGAAGCGGTTGAGTCAGCATCGCTATCATCCCACCCTTGATCCGGATTGCTGGAGGGATGGCGTTGCGCGTGTGGAGCGCTGGATGGTGCGGGGTTCGTCCCGCGCCGGGCGGCGCGTCAGCGAGATTCGGCTGGATATGCAGACGGTGATGCAGGAGCACTTCAGCGTCTATCGTACCGGGGATGTCATGCGCGAAGGTATGGAAAAGCTGGACGCTCTTGCGCATGAACTGTCCGGAGCCTCAATTGATGATACAAATAGCGTCTTCAATACCGAATTGATTGAAGCGCTGGAAGTGGAAAACCTGATGGCGCTGGCACGGGTGACAGCGGCGAGCGCATCGGCGCGTACGGAATCGCGCGGTGCGCATGCACACGAGGATTATCCCGAACGGGACGACAAAGACTGGCTGAAGCACACGCTGGCAAGCATCAAAGAAGATCAGGTTTCGCTGGATTATAAACCTGTGCGTATGCAGCCGATGACGGTTGAATCATTTCCGCCGAAGAAGCGGGTGTATTAAAGATGTCCAAAATTATTCATCTGGAAATCTACCGTTTTGATCCCGAAAAGGGCGGTGAAGCCACCATGCAATCGTACGAGGTTCCAGTGACCAAGCCGGGCATGAAACTGCTGGATGCCCTGAATCATATCAAATGGCATCTGGATGGCACATTGACTTATCGCCGCTCCTGTGGCGAAGGGGTGTGCGGTTCGGATGGTATGAATATCAATGGTGTGAACGGGCTGGCATGTATTACGCCCGTCGCAGGCTTGAAACAGCCGATCAGGGTGCGGCCATTGCCAAGCATGGATGTGATCCGTGATCTGGTGGTGGATACCACGCATTTCTTCAATCAATACCGATCCATCAAACCGTGGCTTAGGGCCGAAACGCCCGTGCCCGAGCATGAGCGCTTGCAAACGCCGGATGAGCGCGCCGAACTGGATGGCATGTATGAGTGTATCCTGTGCGCCTGCTGCACCACGTCGTGTCCGTCATGGTGGTGGAACGGTGATCGGTTTCTTGGTCCGGCCACATTGTTGCAGGCGGATCGATGGATCAAGGATTCACGTGACGAAGCGACGGGTGAGCGGCTGGATCAACTGGAAGATGAATTCAAGCTGTACCGTTGTCATCAGATCATGAACTGCATGGAAGCCTGTCCCAAGGATTTGAATCCTACCAAGGCTATCGACCACATTAAAAGGGCATTGCTGACCCGCAAGTCCTGATTCTAGTCATGTCATCCATGAATGAAGTTGAGATGAATATCCGTAAACTTCGCTACCGGCTCAAACGGCAAGGTATGCTGGAACTGGATACATGGTTGTCGCGATTGGAACCCGCTCTGGAAATTCGTGATAAGGAACTGAACATCGAACTGATGCAGTTTATGCAGCATGAACCAATAGAATTGCTGGCGATGATGCAAGGTAATCAACCTGTGCCTGAATTGCTACGTCCCTGGTTAGAAAAATGATAGCGAAGGAAATCAGGCTGCTCTTCCCTTTACTGCTGACGTTTCTAACTGGATTCTCAGCTTGCGCCCTATCATCCGCCGATAGACATAAGGAAACGATTCATAGCGATGAGGTACCGCTGGTGATTCAACCTTCCAATATGGACATGGGTGAGGTGGTGGAAGGAAAGAAAGCAGAGGCGACGCTATTTTTGCGTAATACCGGTTCACAGCCTGTGCATGTATCGAAGGTTGAGACATCTTGCGGTTGCACCGCAGCCAGTCTGGAAAGCAGAGAATTGGCACCGGGGGCCTTCACGCCGCTGCATGTCCGGGTGGATACTACCGCCAAGCGTGGGCTGGTCAGAAAAAGGGTGACGGTATTTGATAGTCAGGGGAGGAAGGCGCAAGCCTGGCTGACGTTGATGGTGCGACAAAATCCACACGCGGATACGATGCAGGGGAAAGGTATTTTTGATGGCAAATGCGCTGCATGCCATGCTGAGCCTGCCAGAGGGAAGGCGCAGGGAGGTGCTATCTATAAAGCCGTATGCGCCATGTGCCATGGAGGGAAGGCGAAAGGTGCTTATGCGCCGGCTTTGCGGGGGCGGGATGCAACATCCTTGTCTTCTGTGCTGGTCAATGGGTTGGGGCGACAAATGCCTTCGTTTTCAAGAAAAAAGAATGGGCCACTGAGTCGAGCGCAGATTATAAGCGTATCGACGTGGCTATCGGAACTGGACGAGTAGGCCTTGTGACGGTATAAATACGCATCATGAAAAAAGACACCGTTATTGCTCCTTCCATTTTATCCGCCGATTTTGCCGACCTGGGTGCTGAAATACGCGCCATTGACGAGGGTGGTTGCGACTGGGTCCACTTTGATGTGATGGATGGTTCGTTTGTGCCTCCGATTACGATTGGTGACAATATCTGCAAGGCGATCCGTCCGCACACGGAAAAACCGATTGATGTTCACTTGATGGTGAATCATCCGGATACTCAGGTTGAAGCTTTTGCCAAGGCAGGGGCTGATTATATCACTGTACATCAGGAGGTAAGCCATCACCTAGAGCGCAGCCTCCAGTTTATCCGCTCCTTCGGCAAAAAAGCTGGTGTCAGTCTGAATCCGGCTACGCCGGTGTCGACGATTCAGCATGTGTTGCATTGTGTGGATCTGGTATTGCTGATGAGCGTGAACCCCGGCTATGGCGGTCAAAAGTATATCCACGCGGTGACTGACAAGATTCGTGAAACACGCAAGATGCTGGATGATGCGGGTTGTGATGCCCGTCTGGAAGTGGATGGTGGTGTGAATGTGGAGACGATGGCGGAGGTGGCTGCCGCGGGTGCCGATACGTTCGTTGCCGGTTCCGCTGTTTATGGCAAGCCCGACTATGCCGTGGCGATTGCCGAGTTGCGCGGTCTGGCGGATAAATCATAGGCCGGAAAATGCCCGCAGTTTTTTAGGGGTATAATACCGCCTGCGGAGCGGCTATGCTTGAGCACCTTCGCGTGTGCTCAGGTTAGTGGAGGAATGGTTCTGCCGTGGAGAGCGTGCTTGGCCAACCAGTATAAACGCCATCACATCTCCAAGTGTTATGACATAAAATGGGAGGGGTTCCAGTATGTCCAATGTGTCCATGTCTAATGTGGCGGGTTCGTGTAAAAGAGTGAAAGCGCCTTGGTCATTTAAGCTTACACGCACAGTATTTCTGATTACCATGGGACTGCTGATTCCCGTCGGCGCATGGGCGGATGATGTCAGTGATGCGCCCCAGCCGATTGAGTTCCCGCATAACCGGCACGCCAGTAAATTCAAGATTAATTGCATGTATTGTCACACCTATGCCCGCCGTAGCAAGGTCGCGGGCATTCCTCCGGTGGCCAAATGTATCGGATGCCATGAGCATATTCCTTCGGTGCGCAACAAACCGCGTATCAAAAAGCTGTTTTCGTACTGGGAACAGAAGAAACCGATTCCGTGGCTGAAGGTGCATGACATGCCCGATTTCGTGTATTTCACGCACAAACGCCATATTCAGCGCTTTATCTTCAAGGATGGCCGGCCTACTCAACAGGTCTGTGGTATGTGCCATGGCGATGTAAAGACATTTACCGTTGGTGAAAAGGTCCGTGCCATGACCATGGGCTGGTGCCTGAGTTGCCACAAGCAGTTCGAGGAAGGTACGGGTTCGGATATCGGTAAGCCCGCACCCGCTAAACGCTGGATGATTCCGGTAGCTGCGACGGACAAACCCCTGATGAAGGTGGACCATCCACAACCCGCTGTGCTTGATCCGGAGCATCCCGAAACCATGAAACTATCTCAGATCAAAAAGCTGTCGGAACGTTTGCCTGCCAAGGTCAAGGAGCATCTGGTGCATGCGCCGCATGATTGCTGGCAATGTCACATTTAAGTTTGGCGCTGGTGTTCAAGGAGGGTTGACGATGAGCCAAAACAAATCGAGCAATGACTGGAGCCGCCGGAACTTTCTGAGGGCCATGGGGCTTGGCAGTGCGGGCGGCGCGCTTATCCTGAGTGGATGCGGCGATACGGATATCATCAATGCAGTGGATATTGAAGTACGCAAGGAAAGGGTGGAACCTCAGGTTGATCCGCAGGATTTCGTACGTCCTGGTATTGAAATGTACTATGCCTCGACCTGTCGTCAGTGTCCGGCGGGTTGCGGAATCCATGCACGGATTCGTCAGGGGCGTGTGTTGAAGCTTGAAGGTAATCCGGCGTCGCCGGTTAATGCCGGCCGTTTGTGTCCGATGGGGCAGGCTGGCCTCCAGGGACACTACAACCCGGATCGTTTGACCAAGCCGATGTTGCGTAAGGGCGGCAAACTGGTTGAAGTTTCATGGGACGAGGCCATGGATGCCCTCATCAAGCGCATGGGAAAGAAAAAGTCTTCCCGTATCGCATGGCTGAATGGCGCTGTTAGCGGGCATCAACGTGCACTCATTGAATCTTATCTGGTAGCTGCTGGTTCCGCAGGAAATCTTTTTGTTTTCGACACATTGCCGCCTTCTGTTGGCCATGCGGTGAATGAATCAATGCTTGGCCATGCCATGCCGAAATTTAATTTCGAACGAGCCAGCTTGATCATGTCTTTTGGTGCGGATTTCCTCGGGACTTGGATGTCACCGGTTCATTTCGCACGTGAATATGCCAGATTTCGTGATGCTCCACGTGGCACGCTGATTCAGATTGAATCGAAAATGACGCTGACTGGCGCCAATGCCGATCGCTGGATTGCAGTGCGGCCCGGTAGCGAACAGATGCTGGCTATGGCGCTGGGCAGCATTATTGTCAACGAACTGGAAACGCTTCCGGAAATTTCCAATCCGTTGGTTCAGGTATTGGCTGATGTGGATATGACAGAAGCAACACGTATCACCGGTGTGGATTCGAGAACCATGCATAAGCTGGCCCGTTTGCTAATCAGACACAGTCCCAGCCTGATTCTTTCGGGAGCCAGTGCGGAGGGGAGCGAAAATGGTTACCAGACAGCGACCGCCGTACACGTCCTGAATTATATTCTGGGCAATGTTGGAAAAACGATTGAGCCACGCGCCAAAGATGTGTTCCCGCAACTGACGCCGAGAATGGGTGGATGGAAAGAATTATCGAATTTTACTGATGGCGTCAAATCCGGTCGTTTCGATACGGTGGTGACCTATGGCACCAACCCGGTTTATCAGGCTCCGGACTTTATGAAGATGGACGCTGTATTCAAAAAAACACCTTATCATGTGGCTTTCGCACAATTTCCGGATGAAACATCACTCATGGCCGACATTGTGATTCCGGTGCATTCCTACCTGGAGGAATGGGGTACGGATATGCCCGCCTATGCTGCTGAGGATGGCCAGTTGAGTTTGCAGCAGCCGGTCATGAATCCGGTATTTGGGGATGCCGGAACCCGCTCATTTGGCGAGGTTCTTCTGGGGTTGCTAAAGCGGTTGGATAAAAAATACAAACGATGGAACAGTCACTCCGACTACATTCGTGAAGCGATGTGGAATATGCGTGGCGCTATTGTAAATGCACCGAAGCCCGAACTTCCCGGGCAGACTGAGGAAGATGCGTATTGGCAGGGGATTTTATCGCAGGGTCTGGTGCGGGTAAAAGCAGCCAAGGCAAAATCTATCAAGGTTCATTTGCCTGATACCATCAAGTCTCCGCCTGTTACAAAGGAGGATGCAACCTATCCTTACCACATGGTTCCTGCAGCACGTTTGGGCCTGTGGGACGGGCGCCATGCCAACCTGCCCTGGCTACAGGAACTTCCCGACCAGTTGGCTGAGGTGGTATGGGATTCATGGGTGGAGATACATCCCAAAACAGCAGAAAAACTGGATGTGGAAACCGGGGACTTGGTTAAAGTTACCAGTTCCCAAGGATCGCTTGAAGTCAAAGTGCTTGTATTTCCCGGTATACATCCGGAGGTCGTGGCCATTCCTATGGGGCAGGGCCACACTGAATATGGTCGCTATGCCAAGGGGCGGGGTGTTAACCCGTACAAGATATTGGCGCCGAAGTTTGACAAGGAAACGGGTGAGCTGGCATCGCATGGCACGCGGGTAAGCGTGACCAAGGTTGCGGACAGGGGGCCGATTGTCACGCTGGCGCACGGGGATCTGGTGTTGGAGAGCAATACCAGCATTCAGGCTGGCCGTGAACTTGTCAAGACCGTTACGGCCAAGCAATTCAACCGCACCGAAGAGGAGGCGTAAGCGATGGCTCTCAAACGCATGCTGGAGAACTGGTCCCGCTTACGTCAGCGGGATTATTACGAGAATGAGCCCTATATGTGGGGCATGTCCATTGATCTCAACAAATGCATTGGTTGCGGCGCTTGTGTGACTGCGTGTTATGCGGAGAACAACCTTCCCGTCGTAGGCAAGGACCACTGTTCGCGTGGTCATTCCATGCACTGGATGCGTATTGAACGCTATTGGGGAGAACCTCATGGCGATGCTGATATCGACATCAAGGAGAGTGAATATCCTGAACGTGGGGCGCATTACATTCCAATGATGTGTCAGCAGTGCAACCATGCGCCATGTGAGCCGGTCTGCCCGGTGGCGGCAACTTATCATTCTCCGGACGGGCTAAATACGCAGGTGTACAACCGCTGCGTAGGCTCGCGTTATTGCGGCAATAACTGTCCGTACAAGGTGCGTTATTTTAACTATTTCAGTTTCTGGAAGGAGTTGCCGCATCCACTGGAAATGCAGTTGAACCCGGATCTCTCGGTGCGTGACAAAGGCGTGATGGAGAAGTGCACATTCTGTGTACAACGCATACGTGATGCCAAGGACAAAGCCAATGATGAAGGGCATCCGCATTCTGTTAAGGATGGATCGTTTATGACTGCCTGCCAGCAGAGCTGCCCAACCGAAGCCATTGCATTTGGCAATCTCAAAGACACCGATAGCAAGGTCGCCAAACTCTGGGAAGAACATCAGGTGGAACTGAATCGCCATGAGCAGGACAAGGCCGAGGATATCCGCGGTTACCGGGTGCTCGAGGAATTGAATGTCGAGCCGAGCGTGATGTATCTTGACCGCGTGCGTGACACCGAGGCCTGATGATACAGGAACCATGTTGCCAGAAATGAACTTGCCGGGGAAAGAGGGGATAGACTGAATGGATACACACACCATGAAAGACATTGAATGGGCTAAAATCAACAAAGATGTGCTGAACAGCCTTGAAACCCCAAGAAAGACATTCTGGGTAGTGATTATCGTATGTTCCTTGCTTGTGCTAGCCGGTGCCGCAGCTGAAGCTTACCAGTATCAGGAAGGTCTGGGCGTAGCTTTGATGAACCGGCCGCACTTCTGGCAGTTATATATTTCAAATTTTGTGTTTTGGATCGGCATGAGCCATTCCGGTACACTGCTTTCCGCCATTCTGTTGTTGACCAAGGCGGACTGGCGTAAGCCGATCTACCGCTTTGCCGAGGCCATGACCCTGTTTTCGATTTTGACCGCAGCTATTTTTCCGGTTATTCATCTGGGCCGTGTATGGAATATGTACTGGGTTCTTCCTTATCCGAATGAGCGCACGATCTGGCCAAACTTCCGTTCACCGCTGTTGTGGGACGCTGCCGCTATTACTACCTATGCCACCAGTTCAGCCCTGTTTTTGTACATTGGCATGATCCCGGATCTGGCTATTTGCCGGGATAATGCAAAGGGCTGGCGCAAGAAGCTCTACACCACTTTGTCGCTGGGATGGATGGGCCGTGCCCGGGAATGGATGGCCTTCCGTAAAACCTATGTACTGCTGGCCTGCTTCCTGGTTCCACTGGCTGTTTCCGTGCACTCCATCGTGGCCTCCGACTTTGCCATGTCCATCATGCCCGACTGGCACATCACCTCTTTCCCGCCTTACTTTGTAGCTGGCGCCCTGTATTCCGGGTGTGCTGCCATTATCACACTATTTGTCATGCTGCGCTATATCTTCAAATTTGAAGCATATATGACTACGGAGATTATGGACAAGACAGCCAAGCTGACCTTTGCCATTGCCATGGTGTGGAACTACCTGAATCTGACCGAGTACGCATCGATCTGGTATTCCAATGATATGTTCGAGAAAGAAGTGCTGCTGGAAAAATTCTTTGGTCCTTATGCTTTGGTGGTCTGGGTCATGCTGTTTTGCGCTACCGTGGCGCCGTTCGCCATGGCCTTTGAGAAATTCCGTCATAACATGTGGGCAATGTTCTGGCTGTCTCTGGTGATTCAACTGGGTATGTGGCTGGAACGATTCCAGATTGTAAGCCCGCCGCTGGCCAGCAACCATGAGCCATGGACATGGTCTGTTGTTTGGCCGGGTACGGTGCAGATGACATTGACAGTAGCCAGTTTTGGCTGGTTTACCATGTTGTTCCTTATTTTTTGCAAGGTATTCCCAAGCGTTTCCATGTATGAAGTGAAAGAAATGGTATTCCATCGTAGAAAAGCAAGCTCCCGAAGCGAGATGGATGATCTTCAGAAAATCAAGGAAGATATGATTAAAACCGAGGAGGGTCTGGCATGAGGCGGAAAAAGCATTTGCTCTTTGCAACCTTCGAGGATTTTGATAAAGCCCGGGATGTGGTTTCGGAGTTGAAGGTTCTCGATCTGAAGGAAATGGTGGTGGAGAACATTGAGTTATATTCCCCTATCGAACACCCTGAGGTGGAAGAAATACTGGGAGAATTCCACCAACCCATTCAACGGTTTACATTTTTTGGCGCCATTATCGGTGCAGTTTGCGCCTTTCTGCTGGTTGCCGCGGCTGCACAGGCCATGTTTACGGTGCAACCGCAAGGTGGCAAAGCGGTGATTCCGCTGCCGATGGATATTGTGATTGTCTATGAAGGCACCATTCTGTTTGGTGTTTTAAGCACGCTGGCGGCATTTTTTATCTATTCCGGCATGCCACGGCGCCTGCGAAAGTATTACAGCCAGAAGGTGAGTGAGGACCAGATTGGCATTGAGGTCCAGATATTACCAGAGAATAAAGAGAAAGTGCGTGCAACGCTGGATAAATGCGGTGCACTGGAAATCAGGGAAGTGATCCAATGAAAAAGTATTTTTTACTTGCTTGCATTTGTTCCTTGCCAATGGCATTTCCCTTGACAGCGCAGTCGTGGCCATGGTCGCGTGACTTCATGAATCAGCCGTCCATTAAGCCGCAGGAACCACCGATCAATACCTTCCCCAAGGATTCAGTGCCTGTAGGGGGACCGTGGACCAAGGTGGCAGATCGGGATGCGGCTGAAGATATTACGAATCCGGTTTCTGCAACCAGAAAATCTATTGCCAAGGGCCGGGCATTATTCATGATCTATTGTATGCCTTGCCACGGAGAGAGTGGTAAGGGCGATGGTCTGGTCGGCAAGGTGTTTGAAACGGAACCCGCTGACCTGACTTCGGATTATGTCAAGGATGATCTTACGGATGGCTGGATATGGGGCACCATCACATTTGGCAGCTATATCATGCCGCGCTACGGCTATGATATGTCACCGACCGAGCGCTGGCATGTGGTAAACTTTATGCGCAATGTGCTTGAGAGGCGGATGGCGGCAAAGAGCAAGGAAGAGCGCGCAACAGAAGTAATGTCCCGGACCGTGAACGAAGGGGAGGAGTAAGGCATGGATATGTCATTTGCAAACTGGGCTGTGCTAATGGATAACTTTTTGTTTGTCCTGTATATCCCGCTTGCGGCTATTTTCTGGGCCGCCGTACTGCATCTGGTGAATGGCAAATGGCGCTATGAGGTCCGTTTCCTTCTGGCTTCGGCCACATCACTGTTTCCATTGGGTTTTGTTCTGTTGCTGGTGATTCTTGCCAGTGGTTCTCAGAGTTTCCCCTGGATGGGTGGTGAAACCTTTGGCCAACCCCTCAATGGCTGGCATAATGTTATCTTCTTTGATGTACGGCAAGTTGTACTATATATCGCAGTTTGGGCCTTTTGCAGTTATTTCGTCAAAGTGCAAAAGAAGGAATACCCCCATGCCGATCCGGTGGATCGGCGTCGCTTCCGTAATGTCGCGCTTCTGGTCCCCTTTGTGTACTGCATCTACGGAACCATTGTCGCATGGGATTTTGAAATGACGCAGATGCCACGCTGGTGGAGCCCGATTTATGGGCCCTATCATTTTGAGAGCATGATGCGCATGTTCCTGGCCTTCTTTATTGTTGCACTGTTTGTACTGCACAAGCGCGATGTGCTGAAACGCCGACTCAATAATTATGTATTCAATTATCTGGCACAAATCATGCTGGCCCTGACCATTATCTGGACCTATGCCTTCTTCGTGCAGTATCTGGTGATGTGGTATGGTGATTTACCCGAGGAGATGGTGCGTTACCACAAAATGATGGACGGGCCAAACTGGTTCCTGTTCTGGGCATTCTTCTTCCTGAATTCATTTATCCCGTTTTTGATGCTCATCTTTACAGCCATGCGTCACTCACCTGCGTTGATGCTGTTTCCATCAATCAGCATCCTGATCGGCACATTTATTGAGCGGTATTTGTGGATCATCAGCCCACATGCCGATGATATTGACCATACACCTATTTTGTCTTCATGGACCGATGCCGGAATCACTGCGGGCGTGTTCATTGTGGCCTATATCCTGTGGGATCGGCGTATGCGCAAGGATGACCTGTATTGGCGTGAAACCGAGGAGGAAGGTAAGGCGGGCGCGGCTGCGTAAAGAAATATTTATCCCTCCTATCTATTCAGACCGGTAGCTCTTCCGAACTACCGGTCTTTTCATTTGCTTTGAACTGATCAGGCTTTTCTGTTTTCCGACGTAGCTTGCAACTCAAGGGGATCCGAACATTCAGGGCAATCTTTCCACTGCGGTAATTCGGCGCTTTTATCCAGTTTTATACAGATTCCGTTGTGGCAAGCAGGACATGAACCTGTTGCCTCAACCCCCTCCTCTTTTACTTTCCAGTGCCGCGATGCAACCACAATACCTCCAATGAGAAAGCCGGGAACCAGTATAAAGTGCGCGATGGGAATAAGAAGGCACAGGGCCGCGATTGCCCAGAATATCATCATTGATTTCAATGCACGCATTTTTTGTTCGCGCTGTGTGAATATGATGACCTGCATTTCGGCGAGATTACTTTTGTTGTTTTTCTGGCTTTTGAATCGGATCGCACGGGTTATCTGTTCTGCCATGATTGTTCCTTTTTATTTTCTGGCATTTTTGTCACCGGCGACCATCACCAGTGGCCTTGTGCGCCGGGTCAACAACACCGGTAATGAAATGGCGGGTAAAGTCTCAATCGCATGTTCGGGGCATATATCCACGCATTGCCGACAGCCTATGCAAGCGTCGGGTCTGAATTCAAGCACTCTGTTTGCTCCAAATTCTTTGAGTTCAAGGGCATGGGTTGAACACTGTTCGACGCATTCGTTGCAGGCCGTGCAATTTGCATCAGCCTGGATGCCGCCCAATGGAAGCGATGGCATGTTTGGCACAGGTGTGAAGTTGACTTGCAAGTGTGGCAATGCGCGCAGAAATAAACGGAGACGAAGTGGTAGACGGGTAAACGTTATCGTGCCGGTATCGTTATCCTCATCGCTGCTTGCCTGATTTAATTGGGCCGCTACCTTGATGGCACCTTGGGCCATCGTTGGAAACAGGTTGCGGAAGAATGCACGCCGCTTCGGTTCAGGGACTGGACGCCGTGCTTGTTCGATAGGAATGCTTGTTTCGTCTCGCGATATTTTGAGGTGGATGCCAAGAGTCCTGTTTAATAAAGTATAATCTTTCTCGGTTTGTACCATGATTTCCGTACCGTGACGGACAGGGCAGGAGCCACACTGGTGGATGCCGTTCAGGTGAAGGGTTCGGATGCCCTCTGCCGCTATGCAGGCCAGCAACATTGGATCCCATGCCGCATGACAAGGGACACTTAAATCAGCGGATGCATCGGCAACTGCGCTGCATGCGGCGTGCAGACGGGTTTTCCCCTGCCGGGCAAGTTCAGATGCCTGCTTAACAATATTGACGGGATTAATCTCTTCGTGGGTGATTGCATCCGCCGGGCATATGTGAACGCAGGCGGTGCAGTTTGTACATCGATTTTTATCCAAACGGGGAAGATACTGTTTATTGAAATCTATAGCATGAACAGGGCAAATGTCGCGGCAATGCGTACACACTGATTCATGTGTGCTGGGGAGGTGCATGTTCAGGCAATGTTTCTGGTGAATATCGGGATATACAGCCGCCATGATGCAAATCTGCCATGTGGCTGTTTCTGAAGCCATCTTATATAAGCGAAAGCCGGAATTACCGTATTAGACATACATTTTTTCCTTGACAGCAAAGGCATACGGGAAAACAATTACTTCGCATCTGAATGCGGAAGGAGGAGTTGAGAAATGAATGCATACCGATATCTTTTTTTTGCTTGCATCGGTTCCATTGCAATGGCTTCGGGCTCATCTGCCGCTTATGCAGGCGCCGAGAGGCGTTGCCAGATGTGCCATGATTTCACCACCGGAGAGAATAAAATTGGCCCAAGCCTGAAAGGGGTTATTGGCCGCAAGGCGGGAACCTATCCGGGATATGAGTATACTTTTACCAAATACATCAAGGGTGAACCGTGGGTGTGGACCGAGGCAAAGTTGCGCAAGTGGGACAATAACAGTGAAAGGGCGGTCAGGGAGTTCACCGGCAATCCGGAAGCAAAAACGAAAATGCCACGTCAGTCGTTCACTGGAGTTGCGGAAGATAACATCATCACCTATATCAAGATGACAAGTCAGGGGGGCTTGGTTCCCGCAGAGGCGGGATCCGGGGTTTCATGTAAGATGTGTCATGACTTTACCACCGGGAAGAACAAGATCGGCCCTAGCCTGAAAGGGATTCTTGGCCGCAAGGCGGGAACCTATCCGGGTTATAAATACAAATTTACCAAATATATCAAGGGTGAACCGTGGGTATGGACCGAGGAAAAGCTGCGCAAATGGGACAATAATAGTGAAAAGGCCATCAAGGAATTTACGGGGAATCCCAAGGCGCGCACGCTGATGCCGCCACAGCATCGAACTGGCGGCTCCGAGGATGAAATCATTTCCTTTATCAAAATAACAAGCGAAGGGAAATGACAAGCTGTCCGGGTTGCGTGTTTTAACTAAAAAATCAGATGTCATGGCATTTAATTGATAACAGGGTATAAGATGAACAATTGCAGTAATAATCATTGTATAGGAAGCGGGAGGTAGGCATGGCCGAAGATACGGTCGATTGTAAGCGCAGAAATTTCTTATGGGGTGTGGCATCCGGGTTGGGTGCTGCCGGCGCGGCCGGTGTGGCGGTTCCCTTTGTGAGCTCCATGATGCCTGCGGCGGATACCCTGGCGGCATCAACAACCGAATTTGACTTATCTACACTGGTGCCGGGCCAGCTTGTGGTGATTGCATGGCAAGGAAACCCTGTGTTTGTCGTGCACCGCACCGAAGGTATGCTGAAACGACTTACGGGGTTCGAACACAAACTAAAGGATCCGGAATCCCACGCCGATCCCCGTGTGCAGGCGGACTGGATGAAAACCAGCGAGCAGCGTCTGGAACGATCCATCAAATCGGAATACCTGGTGCTGAACGCCGCCTGTACCCACCTTGGTTGTATTCCATTATTCAAGCCTTCGCCCGGGCAGGCGGAATGGGGTGATACAGTCCCATCTGATTGGCCCGGTGGATGGCATTGTCCATGTCATGGTTCACTTTATGATCTGGCGGGACGTGTCTTTGATGGCTCTCCGGCTCCGTTTAACCTTTATACGGTTCCGTACAAATACCTTTCAGACACCAAGATTCTTATTGGTTAATCTGGAATGCATGAATAATGAATAGTCCGAGTGGGCAAAAGGGAGGCGTGTTGTGATTGAACGAATGCTGAATTCTCGCTTGGCGCAATGGCTTGATGAGCGCAGCAAGATTGTGCAGATGACACGGGCGCATCTTACGGACTATCCAACGCCGAAAAATTTGAATTATATGTGGAGCTTCGGATCGCTGGCTCTAACCGTACTTATCCTTCAGATACTGTCGGGTATCTTTTTATCCATGTTCTACAAACCGAGTGCAGTCGCAACTATCGGTGGTTATACCGTTGCTTTTGATTCCGTTGAACGCATTATGCGGGATGTCAATTTTGGCTGGCTTATCCGCTATATACATGCGGTAGGCGCTTCCGCATTTTTCTTCGTGATTTATCTGCATTTTGCACGCGGTTTGTACTATGGGTCATATAAAAAACCACGCGAACTACTGTGGGTGATCGGCGTCATTATCCTGCTCGTTATGCAGGGGTCTGCCTTCTTTGGTTATTTACTCCCCTGGGGGCAAATGTCCTATTGGGGTGCGACTGTGATCACCAATCTGTTTGGCGCCATACCGGTTGTCGGTGATTTTGTACTACAATTGTTGCGAGGTGGTTTCGGTGTGGGTGACCCAACCATTAACCGATTCTTTTCACTTCATTTTCTATTTCCCCTGATACTTGCAGCCATTGTTGGAATCCATATTCATGCGCTGCATGTTGTGCATTCCAACAATCCGGATGGAATTGATATCAGCAAAAAGGACACCATACCCTTTCATCCCTATTTCACCACGAAGGATGCCTTTGGCGTGGGGATCTTTCTGATCATTTATTCCTACTTTATATTCTTTAACCCTACAGGCTGGGGTTTATTCATTGAGGCAGATAATTTCTCACCAGCCAATGCGTTCCAAACGCCTTCACATATTGCGCCGGTTTGGTATCTCACGCCATGGTATTCAATTTTGCGTGCTTTTCCGGACAAGCTCATGGGTGTCGTGGCCATGGGGCTGTCGCTCGGGTTGCTCTTTTTAATTCCGTGGCTGGATCGCTGCAAGGTGCGATCCGCTCGCTATCGGCCCATGTACCGGCAAATGGTGCTTCTGTTTTTTGCCGCAGTACTGGTGCTTGGCTATTGTGGACATACTCCGCCGAATGAAGTGCTCAAGGTTGTTGGCCGTATTGCTACGGCTATCTACTTCGCTTTCTTTATTTTCCTTCCATTTGTGAGCAAGCATGAAAAGACACTTCCCGTACCCAAGGAAATATAATATGAAACCTGCCGTTTTTCTGGGCGCATTGCTCGGCCTTGTTACCTTTTTTGCATCCATGCCGATCTATGCGTCGGAAGAAGGCCCGGAACTCAAGCAACCAAATATCAGCATGGATCGTAAAACACTGCAAAAAGGTGTGGAGGTGTTTGCCGAGACTTGCATGGGTTGTCATTCCGCCAAATATATTACCTACCGTGATCTGATGGACTATCCGGAGATTGGCCTTTCGCGGGAGGCAGTGGATGATTTGCGCGGTGAGAATTCGTTGTTGTCTGGTCTTGTTACCGAATTGTCGCCCGAGGATGCTAAAGTCTCCTACGGCAAAGTTCCGCCGGATCTGTCAGTGATTACGCGGTCCCGTGAAGGTCCTGATTACGTTTATTCACTCCTGGTGGGTTTTGAACACGACCCCGACGGGCGCATCCCTGACGGGCATTACAATATTTATTTTCCCGGGCGCAACATTGCCATGCCGGACCCACTATCATGGCTCGATCATGAACCGGAAGATGAAGATGACCTGAAAGAACAAGCCCGAACAGTATCGTCATTTTTGGCCTTTATCGGTGAACCACACCAAATTCAGCGGCAGAAAATAGGCCTATGGGTCATGATATTCCTGGTGCTGCTCACCCTTGTGCTTTATGCATTGAAACGTGCAGTCTGGAAGGATATCAAACATTAATTAAATGGGATCAAACGCCCGCTTCTGCGGGTTTTTCTACACGCAGCCAAATTATAGGGGATACGATTGATTGTACGCGCACTGTTTACGCTGATTGTTATCTTCCTTGTTTACAAAATATACCAGCGCTTATTCCGGCAAAAACGATGTACAGCCTGCGGCAAAATGATTTACCGGGAGGCAGCCATCTGCCACCATTGCAATACGGTTCAGGATGGTGTGGAACTGGTGCAGGCAAAAGCTGAAACGGCCCAAACTATCCTGGGGAACCGGAAGGGGGGAAGCGGCAGGCATTTTCGGGCAATGGCTCTTCTAATATGCGCCATTGCCCTGATTGTGCTGGGCGTGGGCATTGCCGTATGGTTTATGCAAGCTCAATAATTTTTCCAAGATCTGGCATTGAATAGGCTATGGTACGACATGTTCTCAAGGCAGGACACATACAAGCGGTTTTGTTCATGAACAAGACGCGGTAGGGTTGCCTCTGTTTGCCGGGCTTCTGGCATACATACCTGTTATAACGTGGCTGAAATGGAGGTCATATGTTTGGACTTGGATTTCCGGAATTATTGATTATTCTTGTTATTATTCTTGTAATTTTTGGTGCCGGGAAACTTCCCCAGGTTGGTGATGCACTGGGCAAAGGACTCAATAAATTCCGTACCGCAATGGATGATAAATCAGAAAAGAGCGAGGCAATCAATTCAACAGCTTCCGAGGCATCAACACCATCTGAAAATGAAAAGACAGAAAAGAAGGTAGACAAAGTCTGATCCATACCAGCTTCTTTTCCTCAATTATGGCTAAGTAATTCATCATGTTCGGAATCGGTTTCCCTGAAATGATAATGATTCTTGTGCTTGTTGTTCTGGTTGTCGGACCTGAACAATTGCCGGATGTTGTCCGCAAAGGCGCCGCTTTTCTGCGGGAGGCGCGCAAGCAACTATCGGACATCAAGACTGCGGTAGATCAGCAGACAGAGTCCTTTCGTGAACCTCTGGACTCAATTCAGGACAGCATCAAACAGGACTTATCCGACGCTGATGAAAAAGTTACCCAGTCATCCGCGAAGCAAGGGAGGAAGAGTATTGAGCGACGCTGATATGGCGTTGACCGGTCATCTGCGGGAGCTACGGACCAGAATAACACGTGCGGTGATTTGTCTGGTTGTTGGGTTTGCGGCTTGCTATGCAATATCCGGCACATTGATGGATTTTGTGGTTTCACCGTTGAAATCCCAGTTGCAGGCCGACATACCCATGATTTTCATCAGTCTTCCGGAAGTGTTTTTTGCTCGCATGAAAATTTCCTTTGTGGTCGCACTGTTTGCCACCAGCCCTTATCTTCTGTACCAGATATGGGGCTTTGTAGCGCCGGGCCTCTATCAGGATGAGCGTAAGGTATTTCTGATTTTTCTCGTGGGTTCCATCGTCCTGTTTGTCAGCGGCGGCGTTTTTGCCTATGCCTTTGTGATGCCTCTGGCATTCAAATTCTTCCTCGGCTTTGCATCGCCGGATTTGGTTGCCTATCCGACGATGCAACTCTATGTCAGCCTGGTCCTGAAGCTCGCTATTGCCTTCGGCCTGGCCTTTGAAGTGCCATTGATTTGCATCCTGCTTGTTAAGCTGGGTGTCATGACCTGTGATGCCATGATTCGCCAGCGGCGCTGGGTGCTGGTTGGTGCTTTTGTGCTAGCCGCAGTCTTAACCCCTCCGGATGTTATCTCTCAGGTATTGCTGGCTATTCCCATGTATCTGTTGTTCGAGCTTGGCGTATTTGTTGCCCGGCGGCTTGATACGCAGGCTGGTGCTGAAGCTTCCGATGGTCGGACCTGAGTCGTATCAGACTTCAGATTAATTTCACACTTGAAAGCTGTCTTCTGCTCGTCTCATTTATCGGCTCTTCGAAGGTAAGCGATGATGTCCTGAATATTATCCGATGAAAGTTTAGCCACTTTCTCCCCGGCGCGGTCCACATGCCGTCCATGACGGATGCGCAGGTCCAGCATATGGTCGCTGACATCTCCGATACGCATGTTAGGCCGCGCTATATTGCCACTCAGACGTATTTTTCTCACATTATTGTGGCAAGAACGGCAGTTTTTTGCATACAACCTCCTGCCATTCTCAGCGTTTGCCTTGTAGCGCAGTCTATAGACATAGTTGGCCACATCGGCGATATCGGTGTTGGAAAGCTGGTGACGTTTGCTGGTCATCATTGTGGCTGAACGGCCATAGCGCATCGTATGTACTATGCCTTTCAAATCCAGTTTGCTGTAAACGAGGTTTTTGGCGCCAATACCGGTTTTGGCCCGGCCATCAAGCCCGTGGCAATCGGAACAGACAGCACGGAAACGTTTCTTGCCATTGGCAAGGTTTGGCTTGTAATTCAGGCTCTTGATATAATCGATTACCGCATCGATTTGGAGAGGGTCCAGTACATATTGTTTTGGCGTCATGGCGGTGCCACGTACCCCGTAGGTGATAATCCGGCGAAGTTCATCACTCTCCACCAATCTGGCAATTGCCCGCAAATTGCGGGCAGGAAATGGTTTGAGTGTATTGCCAAAGGTGCTTCCCGATGCGTCCTTGCCATGGCACTTGGCGCAGTTGGCTTCGAACAGTGCCTTGCCATTGATCATGAGCACGTCTTCTATTGCCAGAGCAGGCCTTATGGCGATGACTGCGCCAAGCATTAAACCAAAGAAAAATATCGTATATCGCATACGTTCCCTCGCTGTTTCTAATAATCCCTGTCTTCTTTCAGGCATTATGAACCTTCTTGTCCACATCGCGCAACAAGCTATTCATTACCCGAGTAAAATACTGGGTTGTCCAGTCTGTTTTTAGGGCTAACATACCGTTCGGCAACGGTGAGGTGGATGCTCATTGGCCCATGGAGGTTGCAATGGCTGAACGAGTATATGGATTTAATGGCGTTGCTCCCAGTCTGGAAAAAAAAGGCCGAAAACGTTATGCCATGGTGGTGGATTTGCGCCGTTGTACCGGTTGCAATGCTTGTACCGCCGCTTGTAAAACGGGTTATGACGTACCATTGGGCGACTGGCGTCTCTGGGTCATGGAAGCTGAAACCGGAGAATATCCCAACACCAAACGCCAGGTTCTTCCCCGCTTGTGTAACCAGTGTGATCAACCTTCATGCATCCGAAATTGCCCAACCAAGGCAACATTTCGCCATTCTGATGGCTTTGTGCTGCAACGTTATAATCGTTGCATTGGATGCCGCACCTGTATGGTTGCCTGTCCCTATAATGCAAGGCATTTGTTAACGAATCATCGGCGAGACAAGCGCAATCCACGCAATGTTGCCGACAAGTGTGATTTTTGCATCGTACGGGTTACGCGTGGGCTTGCACCCTTGTGCGTTGATTCATGTACCGGTGGAGCCATGGTTTTCGGTGACCGCAATGATCCGGGCAGCGAAGTGGCTCGCTTGATCCGTGATAACAAGACATTCACTCTGCGGCCGGAGATGGGGAACAAACCCCAGGTTCATTATATCGGCCTGCAGGAGGAAATTGCTGATCCTGAATTCGCCTTCCATCATCGCAGTGAACAGGTGCATACCCGTGAAAACACCTTCAAGCGAGGTAATGAACTGGGTGGCGAACTTGGCGGCGACATCATTGATACCGAGATGGATTTTATGGGTCTGATGAAGCATATCGGGCGCAATTTCAGGACGTTCTTTGCGGCCGTGCCGGAGAAATTCTTCAGGGGGCTGTATTAATGGATGGCCAGATTATCGCCAATGCCTATCATCATGAATACTGGGGTTTTCCTATCGCGCTCTATTTCTGGCTGGTTGGTGGATCGGCAGGTTCCTTTGTGATTAGTTCGCTGGGCTGGGTATTCGGTATCAAGAAATACAAGCCGATTGCCTTCTTTGCCTCAAATTTTGCCACGGGATTGCTGCTGATCGTGCCTATATTATTGATTATCGATCTCGGGAAGCCATACCGTTTTTTCCATCTATTGATGATACCCAGCTTTAGCCATTGGTCGGCGCCGATGATCTGGGGTACCTGGTTTATCCTGACCTATCCGGTTGGTATGATGATCTACAGCTATTTTGTGTACAGGAAGAATCAGAAATGGGCGCGTATATTCGGTATCCTCGCCGTGATTTTAGCAATTTGTACCCACTGGTATACCGGCGTGGTTATGCAGCTTAATCCATCACGGATTCCGAATCATGATTCCGCCGCTCCGATTCTGTTTCTTACCGGAGCCTATGTCTCGGGTATTGGCCTGTTGATTTTCTGCATGTGGCTGCGTAACAAGATTGCCAGAAAGGAAATTGTGTCCGAGGAACTCCTCATCAGCATGTCCCGTTTAATGCTCTATGGAATTGTGTTTGACATGTTCCTGCTTTTGAATGATTTCCTGCAAGCCACCTATGGAACCGGCGAGGATCACACCATGCTTTATGATGTGCTGCTTGGCGTTTTCCGCTGGCCGTACCTCTATCTTGAATTGGTTTGGGGACTTTGGCTTCCGCTCATGATTCTGGTTCTGCCCAAGATCAGGCAGAATATGTATTGTGTGGTTGCGGCATCTTTCATGTGTGCAACCGGCATCTACGGCATGCGCATATGGTGGGTGATGGCCACAACTTATTATCAGGGACATTTCTAAAATGAAGAACGGCAACAAAAACAGCGTTACGCGGCGGCAATTCTTAAAAGGTAGCGCCGCTACGGTGACTGCTTTGGGGATTGCAAAGAATGCCAGCGCCATGGAACTGGGCAATCATTCCTACAATTACATCAAACGAGGCGAAGAAAGAAAACGCATCTTTTCCTGTTCACCGGTAACGCCGCATGACAATCCGGTGGAGGCCTGGGTGGAAGATGATTCCATGGCGTCTGCCAATCCGCTAACAGGAAGGCATGAGCCCCAAGTCGTTGAAATGTCGGGAATTACCGAATCAGTTCGCAGTCGTGGCCGGATCAGTGCTGCCGAAGCATCTGCCTGGCTGCAATTGACGGATGGCGATCGTCTGTTAAGTCCCTTACAGCGGGCAGGAAAACGTGGTTCCGGAAAGTGGAAGGAGATTTCCTGGAAAGAGGCGCTCGATAACATTGCTGCCGCGTGTAAGGTCAGCCAACCGGAGGAGATTGCGCTGATGCGCGGCAAGGACACCAGCGCTGGCGCATGGGAACGTTTTCTGCATACGCTGGGAACCCATACCCTGATTGATCTGGATGGATTGGCAAACCGGAAAACCGCATGGCAATCGGCCTGGGGGGCTTCGGATTCAGTTCCCGACCTTGCACACACGCATTACATCCTCAATTTCGGCACCAACTTCTTAGTGACTTATCCGGATTATGCCGCGGAAGCCATGGATGGAAGAATATATCGAAGAGCCAAGATTGTTTCATTCGACCCGCGCTGCTCGAAAACAGCAGGACTTTCCGATGAGTGGATTCCCGTGCGTCCGGGAACCGATGGCGTGGTGGCTCTGGCCATGGTTCGTTATCTACTGGAGAGAGGTTGGGCGGATAAGGCGGCAATTAAACTTCACAGCAACTTGACTGTTGAGAGGCTTGGCAAAGAAGTAGCCCCATACACGTTGTCACATGCCGAAGAAATTTCAGGCGTACCGGCTCTGACCATCCGCCGCATTGCCCGTGAATTTGCCGAAAGTGGCCGCGGCTGTATGATGACGGGGGCCGGAACCAATGGTCATGCCAATGGTTATGATACCGAACGCGCTCTGATGCTGTTGCCGCTTGTGACTGGTAATTTCGAGGTGAGGGGCGGCAATTGTCTGCCACGGAAGATTGATCTAGCCAAAATAACTCCCGCTCCCGGCATGCCCAAGGGCGCTAATCCGGTAAAATATGCGTATCGTTTTCCTCTGGATGTGGGTCAAGCATACAAACTCAATGTACTCTTTGCCTACAACACCAATCCGGCATTCCAGGCGCCGTCTGCGGCGCTATGGCGCAAGGCTCTGGCTGACGAATCGCGTATTGGCCTGTTCGTTGCCATCGGCGCCTTCAGAAATGAAACAGCGGAACTGGCGGATCTGATTCTGCCGGAGGCGCATTGGCTGGAGCGCAATGAGCCGGTGCAGGGGCAGGGAAGTCTGCTACCGTGGGTCGGAATTCGCCAGCGGGTCGTGAATGCTCCGGGACAGGCCAGAGAGTTGCGTGAGATGCTGCGCGACATCATTCATGCCATGGGCGATGCCGGTAAAGAACGCTTCTGGAAGTTTCGCAATACCAGAGAGTGGCTGGCCGCTCAGTTGGGTGGTATCCCGGGGCTGAAAAAAGATGGCGGCTGGGAATTGATGGCCAGGCACAGTGGTGTGTGGCCCATATATGGCTATCTGCACCCAGAAATCAGGCGCATTGTCGATGAGCAGGGTGAAGAGGTATTGCCGGAATACGGGAAGTCCGTACATTTGAATCTCGATCCTTTCCCACATTGGCAAAAGGCCCGTGATGTGGAGGCCGGCAGGAATGAACTGACTCTGGTGGTTCACGCATCCGACTATCATGCGGACGATGCATCGGCCAATAACAAGGTCATCGCGGAAACCAGTCTGGCCAATCATTTACATATTAATTATGAAAAAGCAAAGGAAATGGGGTTTCAGGATGGTGATCTGATACGGGTGAGTTCCAGGACAGGCTATCTGGTGACTCGCGTCCATCTGACCCAGACGATTCGTCCGGATGTGGTAGCCATGCATCGTGATGGCGGCCACTGGAGCGTTGGCAGTGTTGCCACCGGCAAAGCGGGGCCCAAGCATGATGAACCCCGGATCACAACGGATGCTGATATCAATCATAATATGTGGTGGGCGGACATTGGCGTACACCCGATGGATATTATTCTTCCCGAATTCGATGAGCATGGCGGCGGCGCCGGATTATCTACGGCGGTGACTATTGAACAAGCGCATACGACGGATGCATATGGCCTGGTCCGAATGAATGATTCCACTTTGTCATCCAATACAAGTGAAGCAGAAACAACGGCTAAGGGAAAGAGCGATGACAAAAAAGCGTAAAATTATAATTACCGCTTCCGTTGGCGTACTCGGATTGAGTCTGATTCTGCTTTCTGGCAAGATAGGTATTATACAAGTGCCGGGTGTTCATTCCGTATTCCAGACCGCGGGGACATGCAGCACGTGCCATGAAACATGGTATGATGAGGCCAGCTATGCCTTTAATCCCGAAGGAAACAAAAAGAAACCGTTTGGCGTGACCATTGGTTGCGCTGAATGCCATCCTGTTCAGTATGCAGAATACAAAATGTCGGCCATGGGTAGCAGCAAAAACCCCCTGCGTCCCGGATGTGTCAACTGCCACGATCATCCGCATTCCGTCTTTCGCTGGTTCAAATACATGTATCTGGCCCCTCAGAGTTGGAAAGATGTACAGATCGCCCTGCGCGATCGCGGATTCTATGATCACGTACTTACGCCGCGACTGACGAAAAAGGAACGGTCGCGGTTTATTGCGGTGGATTCAAGAACCTGCCGGGAGTGCCATACCCGGGCGGATCATAAGAAGTTCTTCAAGGACTCCATCGGCGAATTCAAGGCCGACATTCCGCCGCATAAACAGATGGTTCAGGAAGGGATAACCTGTGTGCAGTGTCACAAGAATCTGACGCATAACCTCTCGGTTCCCGCCACGTGGGGTGCCAAACCGACCAGGGCCGAGAAAGGCAATCGGGGCGCGGGAAAGTCAAAATCAGAGAATTGTGCCGGTTGTCATGGTTCTGATGGCAACAGTGAAATGAGCATCTTCCCGAGTCTCGCGGAGCTTGATCCGAATTATCTCTATTTGCAACTCCATGCCTTCAAGGATGAAAGCCGCAAGAATGATATGATGGCCGGTATAGCGGCTGACCTTTCTGATCAGGACATGGCCGATCTGGCGGCTTACTTCAGCAAACAGAAACGTAAAGCAGCTCACATTGTTCCCCATGTATTGAGTCTGCAACAACGTGCCAATCTGGAGAAAGGTGAATCCCTGTTCCGGGCGAAATGCGCCCGTTGTCATGGGATGACTGGTAAGGGGCAAGGTGTATTCCCGGCACTGGCGGGCCAGCATCCGGATTATCTTCTGGCGCAGGTGGAGGCATTCAGATCAGGCAACCGTAGCAGCCATTCCGTGATGCGTAATGTGGTCAAAGGTCTGACAGGCGACGATCTGGAGCTGATTGCCAATTATATCGCCGGGGTACAATGAACGCAAAAATAATACCTGTATTCAAGGCTAATGGTGATGAAGAGGCCCCAAATGGTTTTTCTCACCGCCTGCTGCGTCTGTATCAGGTTTTTGTCAATGTGGAGGGTGTCCGTGTTCCACTTCGCCATCCCATGATCAATATTCTGCCATGGGTATGGCGTCCTTCGAAGCTGTTCGGTTTTTATTCGGTCATTATGCTGGCAGCCGGGAAAGGCGCCAAGCCACCCATGCTACTGTCCATGGCACAGGAAATTCTGAGTGAGGAATTTGCATCCATGAGCAAAACGCCATCCGAGGATTGGGTTGTCAGAATGGAGCAATGGCGTGAAACGGGTGTTGCCCCGCCGATGTTTCAGCAGCCAGGTTGTGTGAATGACGGTTGGGGCGCGGCATGGTACGAGATGGGTAATGAGCGGGAGAAAGGCCAGCGTTACCGCCTGGCCAGGATACGTCTATGGAAGGGAAGGCGAGCCAAACCCAGGCATGCTTCCACTTTCTCCAACCAGTCGCCGGATTCAGCCAGAAAGTCAGCGAATGTCTGTAAAGCTATAGGAACAAGGAGGTCTGTATGAAAGAATTTGTTAAAAACAGCGAGTGTTTCTTCAACTTCATTGAAGATATTCAAGGCGTAAAAAACCGGCGACAGGTGCTGAATCAGCTTGTAGAAGACATCAGGGATTATCTGGATGCTGAACATTGTACGTTGCTGCTCTTTGATCCGGACAGCAAACAGTTGGTTTCCAGGGTTGCTCAGAGCTCAAAAAAAATCCGGATTCCTCTGGAAGCGCACAGTTTGACAGGATATTGTTTCAAAACGGGTAAAACCTTGTGTGTTGATGACGTGCATGATGCCCGAGAAATCAACTCCATTGATCCCGGACTTCATATATCCGACCGCCTGGATCAAGCCTATCATTATGCGACTAAATGCGCCTTACTTACACCTGTGATTGCAAGGGGCCAGAAGGTTGGGGTTTTTATTGCCATGAATAAGCCGGGGGGGTTCATCAATTATTCGGTTGAGGGCGCCGTTGAATTTGCTCCACTACTGGGTCTTGCGGTTGAAATTGTTCTACTGGATGAGGCATTGAAGAAAGGAAAAAGCCTTAAGGATCTTCCATTCTAGGCGCCTGCATTATTCATGAATACTATTGCGTCTAAGTTTTCACCCCACAAGTTTTTTTCATGGCGTTCTTCCTTGATTGAAATACTGGGAAAAGGTGCGGCTCAGGCCATAGCGGCGAAGCCTGAGCCATACAATAATATCCGCAATTTCAGAGTTGGAAAGCTCGTCCTTGAATCCGCCCATGATTGTACCGGCATGGCCATGCCGGATGATACGGGCCATGCCGATATCCGAAATTTCTGATAGAATCAAGTTTGGCGCACCACGATATAGGCGCCCCGTTGCGTCTTCTCCGTGGCAGCGGGCGCAATGACTTTGAAACGTTTCCATCCCGCGTTTGGGGTTCGCCTCATAAGGCAGCGTCAACATATAGTTCACAATAGCATCAATCTCTTCCCTGCTCAGACGTTCGCCGCGGCCATGCATGCCCGTTTTTTTTCTTCCCTGCGTGACGACACGGCGGATTTCTTTCCGCGACAGTATCTTGGGCCTGAGATCGCGCGCTGGCAAAGGCTTCAATTGATGTCCCAGTTTTGTATTTGCAGCGCCGTCCAGGCCATGGCACGCGACGCACTCGCGCTGATAGAGCGCCTTGCCATTCACGGCGAAAGCATGACCGGGTCCGAGCACCAGAAACAGAGCGAGGTATGCGATATTTTTCATCCGGACTCCCTTCACTTCAAGCTGAACATATAATGGGTCAGCGCTTCGATATCTTTCTCACTCAGCCCAAACTCCTTGGCGGTTGGCATGATGGAGCCTTTCGCATAGCGGGAAGGGTTCCTGAAGTGTCCGCGAATCCAGTCCGGGTCTCTGCCGGACAGTCCCTCATAGCTCAAATCCGGTCCCACATTGCCGCCCTTGCCGTGTATTGTATGGCAACCGGCGCATTCGTTTTGCTCGAATAACTTATGCCCGCGTTCAGCCATCTTCGGATTGACCGCCAGCGTTGGTGGGACTTCGATTATGGCCAACGTCGTCAGCACAATGATTGTGGTTAATCCGGCACAATAAATACCGATAGCACGCAGACGGCGCACGGGATGGCGTTCGCTGCGGCGGTCATAAAACGGCAACCCGATCAGCGAAATCACCATGATGCTGGGGATAATAAAGGTGCCGACGATGATCCATTGCTGGGGGAAGTATTTCAACAACTGGAACAGAAACAGGAAATACCATTCCGGTGCGACATGCGCCGGCGAAATGGCCGGGTTGGCCGGCGAACGCAACTCCGGGCTGGCGAATACGGCAAGCCCGATGAGCACAATGAACAGGGCTAGAATAAACACGAGATCAATGAACAACTGTCTCGGAAAGAAAAAGGCCTTGCGTTTCTCCAACTGCTCTGGCGTGCCGTGAAATGGTCCGGCCACTCCCTGCTTTCGGAATGAGTAAAGGTGGAAGCCAACGACCGAAAACAGGATGACAGGCAGCAACCAGATGTGGATGGCGAAAAAGCGGCTTAATGTCTGGGCGCCGATTGAACCACCGCCCCTCAGAAAGGTGGCCAGAGGATCGCCGATCAGGGGAATCGTGCCGATAATTTCGGTGCCGACCATGGTGCCCCAGTACGCAAGCTGATCCCATGGCAGCAGGTAACCGGTCCAGGCAAAACCCAGTACGCAGGCCAGGGCGGTAAGTCCCGCCAGCCAGGTCAGTTCGCGTTGCCGCTTGTAGGCGCCCCAGACGAACACCTGGGTCACGTGGATGACGGCCACCACAATCATGACCGAGGCGCCCCAATGATGCAGGCCGCGGATAAAGGCGCCGAAGGGCACCTCCTGCATGATATAACGGATCGAATGCCATGCATGATCCATGGTGGGAGCGTAGTAGAACAGGAGAAGAATTCCGGTAAGTACCTGCATCAGCAGAATGAATACCAGACCCGAGCCGAAGACGTACCACGCCGATGCACCACCCGGCATCGGTTCGTTCAGGAGGAAATCACCTAGTGCGCCAAGCGCCAGACGCTTGTCGAACCAGTGGTAAATACGCCCGCGCCAACCGCTCTTCATGCTGATAGTTCCTTGGTGGCGCGTCCCGCGCGGAATTCCAGGTCCATGACCTCAATCTCGTTTCCCTGGATGCGGACTGGCAGTGTGTCCAGTCCGCGTGGCGCCGGCCCGCCAAGCACATGTCCGTCAATGGCGAAGCGGCTGCCATGGCAGGGGCAGCGGAATTCCCCGTTTTCAGCCGACCAGTGGACGTTGCAGCCCAGATGCGGGCACTTGGTTGAAAAGGCAACCGGTGCTCCAGCCTCGTTGGCCCAGCCGACTTCGGGAAAGCGCATATTTTCCGCATGACTGGCAATCCGCCGGGCCACCTGCTCCGACGGGAGAAGCAGCCAGGCGCTTTTTGAGATCGTCTGTTCCAGATATTCCTCTCTTCGCTTGACGCTGTAGGGGATAAAAACAGGCGTGTCCTTGCTCATATCTTCCGGGCGCCTGAGTTTGGCCCAGATACGCAGTACGGATTTGGTAACAGGGTAGAGCAGATACCGGATAATCGGGTAAACGAGACTGGCGGCGATGGCGCCCATGATGGCGATGCTTCCCAAGATGAAGCGGCGTCTACCCTTCTGATCAATATCCTGGGATGGATAGAGAGTAAGAATTTCTCCTTGCACCGCACCCCATTCCTCCTGCCATTCAACGGGATGCAGAGCATAGTAGCGCTCCGATTCCAGCTTGGGCAGAGCCTCAAGTTCACCCGTGGATTTTTCTACCATCATCCGCCCCTGCTGATCATGCGCAAACGCATCCGCGGAAACACAAACCTCCTTACCACTGGGCAAAAGTACAACAGCCGTTTCAATTCTGCGATCAGACTGGGTGGCAATCAGGCGCGAAATACGACCGCACGACAGGCCATTCTTGTCCACAATTTCAGCGGATAGCTGGATAGGCATGTTCAAATCCTCCATCCCATGCAGAGTGTAGACCATTCCGGCCTTTTTTACATCAAAGGCTGGGATGCGCCATCGTCTCGATCGGGGTCGGTGGGGCTACCGTTTTTGCATTATCATCTTGGCTTGGAAAGGTCTGGGCTAGGGCCTGTTAACATTAACTAGTAGTTCGTTCCAATAAAACATTTACAAATAACTATTACCTGT
>CAZEMN010000004.1:0-30762 GCA_964513335.1 uncultured Zetaproteobacteria bacterium
TGGCCTCATTTCGGGCAGTAGCGCTACACTTGGATTTTATGTGAACAGGCCCTAGTTTAACATTTTGCACTATACAATTACTTGATACACACGTAAAACCCAAAAAAATTGATTAAGATCATTTTTCAGTTATGTCAATCCTGATAGAGAGCAAATGACATGACCGACTTTGAAGAGATTCCCTCCAATTATGCTTGGACCGATAACTATCTGGTCAATATCTACAAGGTGGATGACCAGCACAAGGCGCTGTTTGCCACAGCAGCCAAGCTTTACAAGTTGTTATTGGGACATGAAGACCTTAAAGAGATCGACAAGATATTTTCCAGTCTTGTCCGGCAGACCCTCGTGCATTTTCAAACCGAGGAAGAACTCATGAAAACCCATGGCTACCCGGATTATCCACATCACAAAGAGCTGCATGATATTCTTGTTCAGCAGTTAAAAGATATGCAGTCATCACAACAGACCATTAAATCCTTAAATTATTTACAACCATGGATTGAAAGACTGGAAGTCGCTGACTACCTGAGTGGATGGCTTGTAAACCATATTGTTGATGAGGATAAAAAGTTTGGAGTCTTTCTGCGAGATAACGGGCTTAAATAGTTACCCAACCGCCGAACGCTGTTCATCACTTGACTTATATTTCGAATGGATGTTGATGGCCTTGACTTCCAAAATGCATGCTTCGCGGCACAGGCTGCAACCCACGCAATGTTCGGGATCAATCCGGGGTTTTCCCAGCTTCCATACCATGGCTTCAGGTACCGGACAGGATCCCTGACAGGCACCACACTCGGGCCCCTTATAAGGCAAACATTGATCGGTCTCGACTTGGGCTGTAGCGATAGCCGGCAATGTGATGGCCTCTTCATCACTACCGGGAGAGGGGCGCTTCAGCGCAGCAGGTTCACATGCCGTGACGCAGGGCCAGTCCGTACACAAATGGCAACCCTTATGCAGAAGATCCAGCGCCGGGGTTCCGGCTGCCTTGATGCCGCTTCTGAGTGGCAGGGAGAAGATAACATTGTGAGGACAGGCATCAATGCAGGCTCCGCAGCGGCTACAGGCCAGTAAAAAGTCCAGTTCATCCAGGGCATAAGGCGGGCGAATCCAATGCTCTGCTTGTGCATTAATGCCAGGTTTGATCCCTTCTACGACAGCTTTTTTCAGGGAGGCCGCCCCGCGTCTGAAAAAGTCACGGCGATCCATACCGGTCAAAACCTCATCATCATGGGTTGTGTCAACAGCCATAGATGAGACGCTGTCATCATCAGGGCGAAAAGACACATTGGGAAAAGTCTCCAGCCCGAGCCTGGTATTAAAGCTTCCCCGCGATGCCGCAGCACCTGCATGGCGATCCAGAAACCGAAAATAATAAACGCGGCCTGTAGTGCGAATATTGCATCCTGAGGGATCATGGCTGACATAGCGCGGGTTTGTCTCTCAGCCATACCAAGCGGTTGGGCGCCAACACCCAGCGGGTTTGCAAGTAGTGCGACCAGCCCGCTACTTTCACGTAGCAGGTGGTTGAGATTGTGCGCCAGGTGGTAGGCAAAGGCGAGCGGCAAGGCGATAAAGGACATACCGAAGAACAAACGTTTGAAAGATACATCATGCCTGTTGCAAAAGCGGGTCAGTGCAACCAGAAGGCTGTATACAAGGACAATCAATACCATGCTTGCCAGCAGCCCTGCCGTAAAGCTCCATAGTAGTTGGCCGGAATCCCCGATCAGGCGCGCAAATTCTCTGATCCACCGTTCCCAGAAGGGCATCATGGTCAGGCCATGCAGGCCTGTCAGGGCCAGCAAGCCGAGCATAAACCATGCCTCATCCGGTCTGGGACGTGCATCCTGGAGTGCCTCCCTGCTCATGGGCCGGGGACGCCATGCAATATTCTGGTCCGGACAACTCCGAATACAGTTTCCACAAGAGGTGCAATAGGTATTTTCCCGAAGATTTTTCATCACCAAGCCTGTAGGGCAAGGCTCAATCTTTTCATTCCCATGATAACAGTCCAGAGTCAAGCATCGGTTGCAGACTTCCGCATCAATATGGCGCAATTCAACAGGGGCCAGTTGCGCATAAATCCCGACGGTTCGGCCCACGGGACAGAAATACCGGCAGAATGCTTTACGTTCAAAAAGAGCGAGCGAAATCGTCGCCAGCACGAGCATCAGCATGGCCAGAAGGGCTGTGGCATAAGGACTCGTGGTGATACCGACACCCAGTTCCAGCCAGGTAAATCCGATAAACAGCAACAAAGCCGGCCATACATTACGCAGGAGTTTGGGAACATGAATGTTGAGCCGCCCTGTAAAATTGAAACGTGTCAACCATGTTGCAAGGGCGTCCCAGGGGCACACCGCGCACCAGGCCGATCCCAGAAAAAATACGGAAAGAATGAGGCCTGACCACCAGAGATTCCATGTCAGTACCGTCGCGATATTACGCGCCGGGATTGGCGTGCCATACAGACCGGCGATGATGACGAGCAGAAACAGCATAGTCAGTAGCAGTTTCAGTGTCAGGATGGGCCAGCCGGAGGTAACAAGCACTGCCGCAAGACGGTGTCCTATCCCTTTCCGGTTTACATGTTTTGGGTAAGACTCTGAGTGATGGCGTGGTGCAAACAATGCCCAGATGGCGAGGGCCATTACACAGATACAGGCTGTCAAGACCCAGCCAGAGGGAAGGCCGGGATGCATCATGGTCAAGATTTTTTCCTGTCATGGGCCGCATCGCGGACTTTTTCTCCAAGCAAATGCCTGCGACGGTACACATTGACTGCAATCAGCACGGCAGCCATGATGCCTACAAGCACCCCAATGACGCCGATCCTTGATGGCGTGCCAATTTGCAAAGGAAAATCTATAATATAAGGCACGCCGCCATCTTCAAATGTCGCTGTAATAATATAGGCGCCTGGTTGACGAAATAAAAAACGCTGGCGGAAAACATTGTCATCCACTGTTTGTACACCAATACGTTCCTCTCGTTTGTTGAACCAACTATCATCGCGTACTGTAAAACTGACCTTGCCCTGAAATGGTTTGTCAGTGTCAATGCGTTTCGCATACAGATTGATTCGGCCAGGCTCATTGGGCCGGGGGAAAGCGGGAAAGACCATATAGGTGATGTAATAGTCACCCATCTGGGTTTCCACCTGCATGCTGGGAGGTGTATTGGAGTCCTCGTTCAGGCTGTAGGCAGGCCTGCCCAGCACATGATGGGCGTACACCGGCCCGCACCACACTATGCACAGCAAGAACAGTAATACAAATGATCGGTATAAGTGCATCAGGTAGCCTTCCCGGGTAGATCATCCTGGTCAGATTTAAGGAATTCATGTCCCAGATGTCCCGGGCCTTGATAGGGGATATCTTTGATGCTGGTGGTGAATGTGAGCGCTTGCGTCGGGCATACAGCGATGCAGGCACTGCAATTGTTGCATTCCTGACCAAAATCATCGCGCATTGGATCCAGTGCGAATTCACAAACCGCATTGCATTTAGCACAGTCATTGCAGGTCTTCACCGTTCGTTTGATACGGAAAAGACGGTAGCGGCCCAGTAGTGAGTAAACCGCCCCGCCGGGACACAGGTAACGGCAGAAGCCACGACGTGCCACCAGAATATCGAACAGCAGCGTGAGTATAAAGAAAAGAGTCCCCATGCCAAAGCCGCCAAGGGCGATAACATAATAAAGTTCCCGGCCGACAATGGCGGGAGGATAGATATTTGCCACCAGTACCGAGCCGCTTATCGCAGACAGCACGAGCCCCAGCGCTAGTACCCCATATTTCAGACGTCGATCAAAATGTAATCTTCCGGTAGGCAAGCCAATCTTTTGTAGCCAGACGGCTACATTTGTGTTCAGTTCATAGAGCAGCGTCGCCGGACATATCCAGCCGCAGAAAAAACGCCCGAAAATGATGGTTAAGACAATGGGAATCAAAGCTGTGACCAGAAACGGCCAGTGAGGATCAAGGGATGCGGCCATCTGGCCGACAGCCGCCAACGGATCGCTAATTTTTAAGCCGAAGAAACTACCGGACCACGTCGTACCTTTAATTACATCCAGGCTGTTTGCCGGATCATCGGTAAATGGTGAGGTGAAAAAATGCATCACATCATAAAATCGTTTGCTCGAGGGCGACAACAAACGATAGCCATGGGTTGCAACATAAATCTGATAAATGCTGACAAGCGGCAAGATAACAAGCATGGCAAATACCGTCCACAGGCTCACCCAGCGCAATTTATTCAAGTGTCGTTGCATGAGTCACCGTCCATACGTCCACAACATTTTTTGAACTTCAGCCCGCTTCCGCAAGGGCAGGATTTATTTCTGTCAGCCTTTTTTCCTCGTATCTCTTCACGCATTTGGGTGCAGCGATATTGATAGGAAATATGGGTATGGTCGCTGCCAGATGACGTCCCGGCGACCACAACCGACCAATCCAGCACATCCCCCTGTACAACCCGGATAGGGTCACGAAACGGAAAAAAGGCCTGTTTCCAATGTGTTTCCGGCTGATCCGGTGCCGTATTGATCTGAACGCCATCACATAATGTTGCGGTAAACCAGCCAGCCATGCCATGGATCGTTCCCGTTTGCCGGATTGGGAAATAGTTACGAGCCATATAGGAATCTTCCTTCCACGTAGTCAGATTGACAGGTTGGAGCCTTAGCGGTTCAGCCAGTATCTGACCGGCCATGATGGATTCAACCATCATTTTACGCGAAAAAAGTTCAAATGCCGGTGAGAAATCAACGTCTGAAAACTTGCGCCAGAAGTCGATTTTTTTATAAATATCTTTGCTATCGACCGGGGCGGCAAAGATATCTATGGCGCTGGGGATGAGCACGCCTCCGTCCACGAGCATCTTTTCTCTGGCATCCACCATATACTGAATCATGTTTTCATCCACCGCAAAACTACCGAGCGTTTCCGAGATAATGGCATCGACCCGTTGCGGAAGAGATACATTCATGGAATTATCCTGAATGAACTCAATCCGGTCCGCGTATCCATTGACGTGGGCAATCTCCCGGGCCAACTCAATGGCTCCTGTCTGTTCAATGGCATAGACTTTTTTTGCCCCTGCCTGTAGCGCCCAGATTCCCAGAATCCCGGTACCAGCGCCAAGGTCAATGACGACATCACCGGGTTTGATCAAGCGTTTAATCGCAGTATGGAACGCTTGCATACGGACATCATCGGACATCATTTGGCAATAATTACTGTATTCGACCTGCGCTGCGCGGAATTCACTCATTGGCTGCTTATCCTAACCAATTCACCAACATGACTACACAGGTATGAAAACATCCGCAAACAATGTGGGCTAGCTGTAATTGGGGGTAATTCGGATAGCCTGCGGCATCTGAATACAGGATCGTTCGCAAAGTCCGCAACCGATACAGCCTGCCTGGACATGAGGCTGTTCAAGAAAACCAGCTCGTATAGCGGTGTTTCCAAGAGGACAGGCGCGGACGCATACGCCGCATGTTTTACCTTGAAAGGACAGGCACAGGCTTTCATCAACATGCGCATGTCCCATTTGTATGTTTTCAATAATATCTTTCCTTGTGCGCGGAATCGGCTTCAAGGCACCTGTCGGACAGGCATCGCCGCATTTCATGCACAGGATACAGGCCTGCTCGCGTGGAATGATATAGGGCGTACCCATGGCGGCAACACCATCTTCAAAATCAAAATATTTAATACAGTTATTTGGGCAAACCTCTGAACATTGTCCACATCGAATGCAGCGGCTCAGAAACTCATCCCCCGCCAAAGCACCGGGTGGTCGGAGAAAGCGCATGCGGTAGGTTGCAACCCTGCGTGCCGCCCAGGCAGTACCTGGTATGGATGAGAGTGCCGCCAAAACAGTTACAGTGCCGCCCAGCGCCGCATACAGGAAGCGCCTACGATTCATCGCCAAAGAAATAATGGTACCGGAGCATGCCGCTCCGGTACCATTTTTCTTTCCTGCAGAAGAAGCCATCCGTTAGATCAGCCGAATCTCTTTTTCTGATTTCGGGCCAGCTTCCTTGTCCATCTTTTCGATTCGGCAAGCGCCCTTCTTGAAGTCCACCTGACCCGATACGGGATCATAGGCACGGTTTGTAACACCGTTTGCAAGCCAATGATTGAATCTCGGATCGCCACTATCCACCACCGACAGATTCCATGGTGAGAAAAAGAATCCACGCGGTACAAAGTTTCGTGCCGGCATGATCAGGCTCTTGGTGCCACCAACCTGAGCACGCACATTCTCAATATGACCACGGCGGGTGATTATACGTACCAGATCGCCATCCTTGATTCCAAGATCGTTAGCATCAGCCTCATGCATCTCCACGTACATTTCAGGCACAAGCCTCCGCAGGGTCGGGGAACGGTTGCACTTGGCAGTGTGAAAATGCTCGTAAACTACACCGAAAGCCATCCAGTACGGATACTTGTCTTTTGGAATTTCAGACCATTTTGTTCCACGATACTTTTCATCAGCTAGATCAGGCGTTAATGCCATATCCCGAGCCTGAACGAGCAGATCACGGTTATCAATGGTGTAAAATCCTTTCTTGACCCCGAACTGCATAAGCTTCTTGGTGATTTCCTCACGCCTACTGTAGTCCTGGTGGCACAGAATCATATGAGCTTTGCCATCTTTGGTGCGAAAATAGCCATAAGGCCTGTTCTTCCATACACCTTCCTGCGCCATAAAGCGGCGTTTGGCACCGCCCGACTTGGCAATGGCGTAGGTGGGAGCAGGCCATTGAATGCCACGCAGTTCACGGATTTGATCATAGAGGCCAATGCCGTCTTTCTTCTCTACCTCCAGCATACCGGTCAGATCGGTGTCGGTGCCTTTGGACGCCGTAACCAGATCACGGAAGACCGCTTCAGCATCGTAGGAACCATCAGGCAACTTCTTCCAGTGGAAGATTTTGTCTATGTTCGGAACCCCGATCAGTCTCCCGATCTCCTTGCCCTTGTCGATCACCATATCCATGTCTGCATGGCAACCCTTCGGCCCCTGTGCCGCTTTGTCGGTGACATAAAAGCGCCGCTCGGACTGGATGTAGGTTCCCTGTGCTTCGCCCCAGGTTGACGCCGGGAAGATCACATCCGCAAACAGGTTGTTTGGTGCATGACGGTAGATTTCCTGTGCTACAACGAACATCCGGGACATCGCCGGTCGCGAGACATGATATGAATCCGGCAGATCAATGTGGGTAGCGTAGACAAGGAACATTGCCCTGACTCGTGTGCTGTCATTCTTCAGCCCACGTTCCATCATACCCACAGCCATACCTGAATTGACCGAATGCATGGCATTGATCAGGTTTTTTTCAGGTACACCCCAAGCCTTGGCCATCTTGGCCCGGTGTGGCCCATTCTTAAGCCCCTGATTAAAGGGGAGCCGACCTGTCAAACCACCGGTAAAGCGTTCACCCATGGCATTGGGCTGCCCGGTCATGGAAAATGGACCACAACCCGGCTTGGCAATGTTGCCGGTCATGTTCAGCAGATTGATCAGCGAAATCACATTGTGCTGCCCATGGATGTGCTGATTGTAGCCAATACCCCACATGATGAGGACGCCGCCGAAGCCTTTATGGTTTCCGCTGGTGCGGGCCAAGCGCTTACGAGTGGCGTCGGCGAACATGCCTGCCACCCTTCGAATTAAGGCTGGGTTCACATCGTGGTTGATACCACCCATACGATCCTGCACCTGCTCCGGGCTGTAGTCCTTGAGTACACCATCGGTGTAATTCTTCCAGCCGTCGGTATGCTTCTTCATGAAATCCCAGTCAATAACATCCTTATGATCCTTTAGCAGGACGTGGGCGATTGCATTAAGGAAGCTGATGTCGCCATTCAGAATGGGCACATGTACGTGGTTCTTCGGGTTGATATCGTGATATCCCTGACTGGAGCCGGTGTAGCGCGGATCTACGACTACGGTAGGAATATCTCTCTTCTTTTTGGTGTCAGCAATGCGCCAGTAAATGATCGGATGCGACTCGCGGGCATTATGGCCGAAATGCATGACCATATCAGCGAGTTCGATGTCTTCATAGGCCAGGGGCGGTGTATCTGAACCCAGGGTCTTGAAGTAACCGGTAACCGCCGAGGTCATGCACATGCGGGCATTGGCCTCAATGGTGTTTGATCCTAGTATACCCTTCATAAACAGGTTTTCCAGGTACTGACCTTCTACAGTCAACTGACCGGAACCATACAGAGCAATGGAATTTCCACCATATTTCTTATGAATGTGTGCTACCTTATGGGCCACCATATTGGAAGCCTCTTCATATGGAACACGAGTAAAGTGCTTATCATCGAACGAGTTCTTGGTTTTGGAAACATACTCCAGATCACCATGTCCCGGTTTATTCCATTCCTTCCATACGTCCTTGCGCACATAGGAGTCGCCTTCCAAACGATCCACGTAGAGCGGTTCGGCGGCGGTCAGTCCCTTGATGCATTGCAGCCCGGTATTGGTCGGGTGCTTGGGATCCGGGCGCATGGAGACGATCTTGCCTTTCTCCACCTGAATGAGCGTACCACAACCCACACCACAATACGGACAGGCAGACAAAAACTCCTTGCGTCCTTCATCATTTTCCTCGGAGGGAGCAGGTGCCGCCTCAAGCTCGGGATTTCCTCCCACTAACAAACTGGCACCAGCAGCTGAGGCAGTAATAAAGGCACTTCCTTTGATAAAGTCACGCCGATTAACCTTGATTCTTTTCATGTTATTTCCTCCTCTTTTTGTTTTTTTATAAATCTTCAGGGATACGCAGAGTTCGCATATACTTGATAATGTCATCAATTTCTGATTTGGTCAGATTGGCCAGTGCTGCGGAGTTATGAAAGGGGCGCATACGAGTGTTGTCGCGACCATACATGATGGTTTGACGAATAAACCCGTCTGAGGCCAGCCGTAGAAAGTCCGGACCGCCGATGGCTGTTCCGGAACCATTGGCTGCATAGCCCTGTCCATAAATGCCATGGCAGTGGGCGCAAATCCCCTGAAACCAGGTCTTACCCAGTTGTGCATTGCCCATGGATCTCCGCTCTGCGTTCACCGCTACCGAACGGTTGGGGCCTTTGGCATGAGACCGCAAGTAAGCAATAATGGCATTGATTTTCTTTTTCCCCAGTTGATCACCCCAGGCAGGCATGGCTGTGCCCGTGCGTCCCTTGCTGATCGTTTCAAAAAGAAACTTATCTGAAGCAATACTCAACAATTGTGGATTGGTCAATGAAGGTGCAATCCCCGGTTTGCCGATTGCGTCCGCCTGATGGCAAGCAACGCAATTCTCATTAAAAATTTTCTTACCCTTCTTGGCAATCCCATGCAACGAACCGGCCGATGCAGGTGCTGCCCAGACGGCTGTCAGCAATATAGCAAGAGTAAATGAGACAGCAGTAATAATTCTTGACATAATGGTTTTCTCCCTTTAGATATTTAGATTTCCGTCCTGTCCTGATGGACATGGAGCCTACTCTTTAGCGTTTAGAGCGTATGTAATATTACGTAAGTAGAACTACGTACACGAGGCAAGGTCGCCGTTTATTTTTATACTGTCCTTGATCTGGATCATTTTTTAAGGTTTTTCGTCATCAGATATGAAATTAAATTGTTTGATGTGATGCAGCGTGCCGAGTGGCCACCCAGGGAAGTGCTGCTAATTCTGGAGTAGATGAATTGCTGACTGAAATGGCACAGATCAAAGCGTGGATAGCCGCCAATAGCAGGGTATTGGGAAAATATGCACGTAGATGTGGGGGATTCCAGGCGCAAGGCAGCACGCCATAAATTGATCAGTACTTCCTTAGGTTAACCAGCAGCTTGAGATATGATCAAATGTCACCTTGTTCCGAAAGTGCCATGTGTACAATATCGGGCAGGGATTTTACTCCCAGTTTTTGCTTGATTGCAGCGCGATGAACCTCAACGGTCCTCGGGCTGATACCAAGGTCCACAGCAATTTGCCTGTTCAATTTTCCCTGCACCAGCAACTCCATAACTTCCCGTTCACGCGGGCTTAAACGCGCCATGCGTTCAGCGTACTCGATGCGTTGCTTATCCTTGATCCGTTGCGTCTCATGATCCTTGAAGCATCGCCGGATGGATTCCAGCAGGCTTTCGCTGTGGATGGGTTTTTCTATAAAGTCGACTGCACCGAATTTGATGGCTTTTACAGCTATGGGTACATCACTATAGGCTGTAATCATGATGACGGGAATGGCAATTCGCTTAACTTTCGGATGTTGTAATAATTCAAGGCCACTCATTTCCGGCATACGCACATCGAATAATGCGCAGCCATGCATAGAAGGATTGCAATCATCGAGAAACTCACTGGCCGAGGAATATGCCAGCGTCCGCAGCCCCTCCGATGCCAGGAGTTCACATAAGGAATCCCGCACGGCTGCGTCATCATCAACAATATAGACAATCAGATCAGTCTCCATGGTGTAACTCTTCGGCAATCGGCAGGGTAAAGCAAACAGCCATCCCTGTTTCGGGAAGCCTTTCCGCCCACAAACGCCCTCCATGATTCTCGATCATCGAGCGACTCACGGAAAGACCCAGGCCCATGCCTCCTTTTTTCAGGCTAAAGAATGCATCAAACATATGCTCCAGATCATCCGGCGCCAGTCCCGGACCCTGGTCATGGACTGAAACCTTGATATAATCATTATCGATCCTGTCTGTTCTGATCGTCAGTTTTCGTTTGCGTGGTTCTATTCCTTCCATGGCTTCACAGGCATTACGTATAAGATTCAACAGAACCTGCTGAATGAGCAAGCGATCCGCAAATACTGGTGGCAGTGGCCTTTTCAGCTTTTTCGCAGTCTTGACCCGGTACTTACGAGTTTCAAGTTCAGCCAGACTCAGAGTCTCATTAATCAGTATATTCAAATCCATTGATGCACGTTGCACTTCCTGGCTACGGGCAAAGTTTCCGACGTGCCGCACAACATGTCCCGCCCGATCGGCCTGGCCTGAAATTTTCCCCAGAATCTTGCTCAGTCTGTCCGGTTGCTCTTTCCCTGCCTTCATCAATCGTAAACAGGTATCCGTATAGCTCATGATCGCTGAAAGAGGCTGATGCAGTTCGTGGGCAATTTCGGCTGACATCCGGCCAAGTATCGCCATGTGTGAAGCACGTTCTTTTTCCAGTAAGTATAATTTCTCCAGTTCGTCCTCTGTCTGCCGCCGCCGAATCATCGTCCGCGCCATGAACCAGAACATTCCGTTCATCAGTAGCATGATGGATAGAGTGGGCAGGATGATTGCATTCCTAATTCTTCTGCTTGCAACCATAAAGGCTGTGTGAGGGTAACGACAGACAACCTTCCAAAAGGCTTGCCGAGGACTTCTATTGGTATTTATCCTGGATACAGTAGAGACAATTTCAGCAGGATATAGGGTCGTAAAATGATATTGATCAGCATTTACAAAAAAATGGCCGGATATTTGCCGGGATATCTGCCGCCATGCTTCCGGAACGGTGATGCCAAGGCGTTTTTGCCTGCGGTCTGTAAACATAAAGCCCCATTCATCCTGGGAATCAGGGCTGGAAAGCCAGTAGCCATTATGGTTTAGCAACATGGATTCACCCACTGTCGAACCCCTGAATCTGGCAACTTTCCTGAAATGACTGAGCATAGTCTTTGTAAGATAATTCAGGATAATCATCCCTGTTTTCTGCCCTTGCCGGTTAAAGACCGCCATGCCGAATTGAACCATGGGTTTTACCGGTTGCTCAACCTTGCCATGTTCTGTAGTGAGAACCATGGGTGATATATAAATCTCATTAGCGCTCAGCATGATGGTCCTTACAAAATAGTCACGACTCCCCTCCCACTGTAGTTCACTTTCAGGAGTAATGCCCAGTTTACCTGCATGATGGCGTACACTTAAAACTTCCATTCCATGGATATCCAGCAAACTGATCTGCTCATATAGTTCATTGGAATCAAGAAGAGAAATAAAATCATTGGCCAGAGCATTCAAGCCTGTCGAAGTCTTAAACGGTTGATGCAATCGGATCTGATTGATTAGAAACAGCAGGGAATATGTGCTATGTCTGAAATTCTCTTGAATGACCGTAGTTTGGTTTTTAAGGTGCGATGCCTGTTCAATAGCGATATTTTGCTGATAGTTCTTTATTTCTTCTAGATAAATAAAAAAGGCTATGCTGGCAATCAGTATTGAGGCGCTTAGCGCCACTAACAGAAAAGTCCTGACCAATCTGCGGTTTGGCGCTGCCGCCTTACCTGTCCGTATATAAATATCGCTCAATATTAGTCTCTTTTGATCTAGCCTGTATTATTCATAAATTGCCATCATGATTGCGCAGCCAGTGGATTTTTCAAGCATGCGTCGTACCCGTTGGGTACGACCAGGCTAGGACAATATAAATATTCCACCAACATCTCCAGATCAACGCCTAACAGATCAAAAGACGGCCCACAGGGAGAAACATCGGAGTCATATATAGAGTGACAATCCGTAGGGCCATGGAGATTTTGGCTTGGGAACACTGTCATCCTCCTGCAAAGCGATTCACCATGTGTTCTTCAATGCCAGCGAACCAGGCCTGTATCTCGACGGGAAAGATGCGATTAAGATAGGTGAGGTATCCAGTTATCATCAAAACTCCCAGAGAAATAAAGATCAAACCGGAGATAATACCTGTGGTATGGAGGTAAAGAATATTCCCGGCAATCTGGACTTCCCATCCTTTTCCTTTCAGAAAACGCCAGAAGCGACCGTTGCGGTCCAGCCTTCCCAGATAAAGCGAGAGGGCCATGAGAGGAAGACTCAGCCCCAACGCAAATACGAACAGGGAAGCCGCACCCGACCATACGGTCTTTGCAGTCGCGGCCAGGACCAGCATTGCACCGAGAATCGGACCGATGCATGCGGTCCAGCCAACCGAGAAGGTCATGCCGAAAAAAAAAGATCCGGCCAGACTAAGCGTCGGCCGCCGCTGGAAATTTGCGCCGCTGAAGCCCTTGCCCAGGAGCGAGGCCAGGCCGAACAGTATGATGAGAACGCCTCCCATCTGTAACAGGAATTCATGATGCCGGCTAACCAGGGCGCCCAGCATGGTAGCTGTTGCACCCATCAGCGAAAAAACGAGGGCAAGCCCTGAAAAGAAGGCAATTGTCATCAGCAGGATATTTTTTCTTTCGCTTTGTGATGTGAAGGCAAAATAGGCAGGCAGAATGGGCAGGGTGCAGGGTGATAGAAAGCCCAGCATCCCCGCGATGAAGGACAGAGCCACGATGATGCCGAAGCTGGCATTCTGGAGCCCCTGATCAGCCGTGATCCCATTCCTGTTATTCTCAAGCAGCGCCTGATAGGTGGTGACAATTTCCGTGATATCCGCTGCCGGGGCTCGCAGTGCCCGACTCTGCAAGGCGGCAACAGTCCTTGCTGCCGCCTCCATATAGCTGCGCTTACCCACATCCCTGCCGACCTGATAGAGCAGCAGAGCCGCCATACCATTGGGCCGCAAGGACTTGTCGGCCACAAATAACTCTTGCGGCTTATCAAATTGAGATGACGTGCTGTTGCGAGAAAAGAAGCCGCCCAGTTTGCGGTCATAAAGACGGTTAAAAATAAATTCCGTCAGGCTTTGGGCCTGATCGAGCCACTGTGTATCGTCAGTTGCCTCGTAACCCTCGTAAAATGCCAGGCCCAGTGCAGCGTTATCAGCTAGCTGACCGTTCCGGCTGGACCTGCCGGTCCCTGGGGCGAAGTCGTGCCATGCTCCCTGTGCGCCTACTAGCCGTGTTTTGATGAATCGCAGCACTGCCATGCCGTTTGCCAGTGTGTCTGCCGAATGTGTTGCCTTGCCCGCCCTTAATAGGGAGCTGGCAGCCGTTGCCGCATCTTCCGCCAATACCATTTGCCCATGCGAATAAGAATTCCACGCCTTCTCAAGCGCTTGTGTATAGTGCTTTATAGCTTCGCTATACCGAGGGCGTGATTTGATCCCGTTAACCACTAGGTAAAATTGTACTCTTGCAGCGAGCCCTCTCACAGTAAGCGGTTCAGGCGTTTTCTTCAACTTTTGTAAGGCATCTTTAATGGCGGTGGTGTTTCCGGCCTTCGTGGCAATCGCCAGTGAAAGAGCAAGAACTGCGGGGCGGCCACCTCTGGAGGTTTCAACCCTGTTTTCCAGGCGCTGGAGCACCTTCACTGAAAGACGGGTTGATAACAACGGTTGCCGCTTTCCTGCTTCCCAGACAAGTTTTGGGCTTGCCGTGGCCGTGAAGCTAAAAAACAGGGCAACGGCTAGCAGGAGGTGTTTTCCTGTTTTTTCACCTCCCCGAAGCATCAATATTTTCCTAGTGCCACCATCTTCTTTGCAATCCGGGAAAATTCTGGTGAGTCCGCCTTGAGTCGACCCTCATCAATATCCCTGAAAAAATTACCCACAGTACCTTCCAGCATAGCTAGCCAGGACGAGTCCTTCGTCTGCTCATAAAGTCCCAGCAATACGGATGCCATCGTACCATTGTTTGCGAAGTTTTTTGTCTTGTCGAATAGCTCATCCTTGCGGTACAGTTCCCTGCTGGTGCTCCGGCGTGCAAAAAAACCACCGGACACCGGATCATAGAGATTCTTTGCGGCAAATCGCGCGAGGCGCTTTGTCAATTCCAAGTATTTTTTGTCGCCGGTGGTTTCATATGCTCTCAGGAAGGCCGCCGCCATCCAGGCGTTGTCTTCCAAGCGTCCATTCAGCATACCTTTCTTTTTTTGTGGATCATAATAACTGAATGCACCGTTTTTCCCTGTCATTTTATTTGCAAGGAAGTCAACCGCCCGAATTGCCGTCTGCCGATACTGTTGATGGTGTAGAGTTTCCGCAGCATTCAAAAACATGATGACCGCTCTGGCGCTGGGTACGGTGTAACTGCTTTGATCAACGGGTGGCATTGTGGCTTGCTTTCTCTCGTCAGCAGTGAAATGATAATAGACCTCATCCGCCAACTGGCTGCCGTAGAATCTGCCGTCATTCTGACTAAATAGTACCCGTTGAATATAAGCCAGTGAATTTATGGCAGCATCCTTGTATGCAGTTTTCTTATATAGGACATACGCCTTCAGAAACATATCAACCAGCTGACTGTTCTCAAAAAGCATTTTTTCAAAATGTGGAACCGTCCAGTTCCGGCGGGTGTCATAGCGAAAAAAGCCACCCTCAATCCGGTCATAAATGCCCGCGATCATATCCTTTGTCTGTAATGCCTCCACTTCAGATAACAGGCTGGTCTGTTTACGGCGTAATGTCTGCAGCTTCTCAAAAGATAACCTTTCCCTTTCTTGCGACTTTATAGTCAGCCCAAGTATCGCATCCAGTGTGATTTGTAGCGGTTCTGTCCAGCGTTCAGCCCCTTGCTCTTTTAGTTCAAGAAGCCGCGACAAGACATCGGCATAGGGTTCCTTTTGACCGATTCCGAAGCCTCCATAGGCTGGGTCGAGGCCTCTGGCCATCTCTGATACAAAATGCTCGCCATAACCATCAAGTAGCATTTTCGTGGGATGGACCAGGGGAGCGGCCCCTGACTCTGATTCTTCGGTTGATGACGGCTCATAATCCTTGGCAAGATAATCAAGTGTCTTCTGTAGATTGGTGAGCAGCGTATCTTTTGGAATATAACCTGGGGCGTTCACCAGCGCCTCACCATCCGGTGCAAATATGGTGGTGATGGGAATGCCAACGGCAGAATAGGTTGCTGCGATATCCCGTCGGCGGTCATAATCTACAAAGACCGGGATGTAATGCTTATTGATGAACTCCGCAACCGATGGATTCTTGAGAGTTTTTTCCTCATAAATTTGGCAATTGTAACACCATACCGCCGTAATAAGCATAAAGATCGGCTTGTTTTCTGCTTTCGCACGGGTAAATACCTGCCCGGAATAATCCACCCAATGAATGGGAGATTTGTGGTGGGTGTAGGCCTGGGCATCACGGGCTGTCAATGCCGCCATCCCCGTGATCAGGGCAATCAGCAGGCATGCAAGCCACATCTTATGTAGAGAAAACATGCAGCACCTCCATTATAGTTTGCTAAAGTATAGACTTCGAAAAGTAGCCATGGTTGGCAACTGGCTCTGTTGCATGACAAACAGCATGTTTATGGACCGCTTTAGTTGGGAGCATTATCTGTTGCTGGTGAACGGACTGAGGGTAAGAGTTGATCCGTTTGTATCGGGTTATCAATAATCCATTGCTCGTTCTCTTTCCGAAAAGGATAGACACATAAGACAGATGAAAGATCTGTTTCGACTTGCAGACCAATTGCTTTTTCATCACCTGATTCCAGTTCGGTAACGATTGCTATTACATAACTAAACTCATTCTTAACAAACGTCTTTAACTCATCTACAACCATTTCAATTTGTTCATTAAAATTGGCTTTAGGTTTTTTATCTCCCGGGCAATTCATTTTTAAATCTTCACCATCGTTAATGGCTCGTATGCCAAAGGGGATAACCATTTCATACTTTTCTAACATGGCTTGTGCCGTGTCAAGGCAAACTACAACCAGTTTTTCTATTGTTTTTTCTTGATTCATTTTATCTTGCCTTTTCTCTTGTATTTACCTGTAATATTCACAAATGCTGCTCTACATCTGTACAATCAAGCAAGCTTTTGTGGCTATTTCTCCGTACAATATGTTTGATGATAAACCAGACTGAGAATGCTAAGAACCAGCAAAGCGGCGGTTACTGTATGCGCCACAACGAAAATGATGGGCATGCTGAATTGAACCATGGCCAGACCCAGGCCCAGTTGTACCGCCAGAACAGCAAATATCATCATGCCCATGAGGCGGAGCTTCCCACCCAATATGATAGCTCGCCAGGCCAGCCAGCCTACGTACAACGCTGTTAGTAATGCCATGATACGATGTGTCATGTGGATGGAGGCGGCTATATCATGATCGGTCATGACTTTACCTGAAGTATCCACGTTCAGGCTTCCCATAAACCCGAATCCTCGCAGTAAATTTGAACCCGACCAATCTGCTCCGATGCAGCCCGGGAGTCCGGTACATGCAAGCGCCGCATAATAAGCATCCGTCCACGCGCCCAGGGTGATTTGTATTGTGACAATAATCAGTCCGCCTGTGGCCCAGGGTTTCAAGCGGCGTGCTGTTTCCGTGAGCGGGACTGCCTTGGCATAGATATCCAGTGTAAGCCACCAGAACAGGGCAAGCAGGGCGATTCCACCGGTTAAATTGATGATCATGATCCAGGGATAACGTAGTGGGGACCCGTACCACGCGCCCAGAAAGGCCAGAAACAGGGATAGAATCAATGCCAGTATCGGCACAAGAAGTGGCTGGCGAAGGTGACTTCTTTGGCGTTTCAGAAAAGCTGAAAAGACAACGGCGATGATGAGAAGTTGTAGAATATTGGCGACAGCACGGTGTACACGGTCGATAGTGGCTGAAGGTGTTATGGCGGAAACTGCCGTATGAGCCTTGCCTGCTTCCATCCCCGCTGTTGCTCCGCCTGCCGCAATCAGGCCATAGGAAGCAGGCCAATCCGGACTTCCCATGCCGGCATTCATAAGGTGCATGATGGAACTGGCATAGATAAGAACCATGCACATCACCAGGGTTGCTACGATCAAGCGTGGATTCATGAATAATCCGGGCCAGGCCGTCTCATGGACCGTATAACAATCACCAGAAACACAATACCACCGATGGTGGCAATCGTTCCCCCGATACCCATCAGGGCCATCCCCATGGTTTGCTGGATATTGTCCAGCACTTCAGCGCTGCCACCTACCTTGCGTGCCATGCCGTAACCACCAGCCCAGGCAAGACCCAGAACATGCAGTAACTGGCCGATGCCATATGTGTACACCTGTATTTTTGCCAGACGGGGCGGTATGGCTCCGAATCCGAGATGCGGCAGAATATCATAGGCCAGCGCCATGAAAGCCAGCGTGACCGCGCCGGTGACGCTGTGATAATGGGCTGTTACCAGCGTGCTGCTTTCCCGTAGCATATAACCCAGTACGCCGCCCAGAGCGAACAGTATGATCGAGAGCCAGAGGGCGATGCGTAGCGGTTGTTTGTCGATCGTTGCTTTGGCTGCCCCGAACAGGCTCCACAGCACGGCCAGACCCAGGGGCAGAGTGGCGGCGGCACCACCGATCTGCATGTGCGTGGTGAACCATTTCTGAAAATTGATGGAGGTCACATTCATGGAGAGAAAGGCGATAGGCGTGAAGGCCACAGTAAACAGGGCCAGCGTGAAGAGTAGTGTTGTTACGCGCGGTGAAAGCTTAAATTTGACGCCACTGGCGGTTGCCAGCCACATCCAGGCAGCCAGCATGAGCAATGCATGGGTGAATTGCAGCACATGACCGCCAAGCCAGAATAACCCCTGGTAATAGGCCTCCCCGGAGGAATCAATTTGTGGCATGGTAAAAAATGCCCAGAAAAAGGCCAGGATGGCCATGGTGGCGGCGTTTGTGGCCGTATAAATACCAAACCTCATGCTACCCGCTGGCGTATTTACATGGAGTTTGGGAACCGAGATAAGCGCTCTGAGCACAAGCAGTGCAAAACCGGAGCCGGAAATAGCTAAACCGGCAAAAAAGACCGGATCATTCAGGAACGGGATATAGTTACTCATCACCGGATCACCGGCTCCCGTAAAGGGGGAAATTGCAATGACGCTCACGCCCACGGAGGCGACAATCAATGCCGCCCAACCCAGAGGAATGAAGCGGTTGGTAGTATTCATATTCCACAATACACCGGCAATGGCTAGAAACCAGAATACGTTTGAGAAGATGACATGGACGACCAGGGAGATGTAAAAAAAGTTCGTGCTGGGGATGATATCCTTGATAAGGGGTGTGCGCGCCACGACCAGTAACAAGGCGTAGATACCGGCGATGAGCAGTGTCGCAATTCCCAGTTTCAGCCAGCCTCCGGCCAGTTTTCGACAGTGGGAGTCACCGGGATAAAACCTGAAATCAACCTGTGTTGTCATGGGTGGAAACGTAAAGGTTTTATTTTATTTACTCAAAGACAAATTGTTTGCGGGTATTGTCAAAATCAATAATCAGAGTCTGCAAAGGGGCAAGTTCTATTGTTTTTTCAGCAGTATAGTTAAACTTCTTAGGCTGACCATCATCCCCCATGCGCACACGAAAATGATGTTTTCCGGCAGGAACAGTAAAGCGCTGATAGACCGGTGACGGCAAATCATGGGATAAACCACGCGGCATGATTTCCGCCTGATAGACAATCCGGCCATCCATGGCAAATTCGATTTGCAAGGGGAAACGTTTCCGGGAATGCTTTTGATAGCGTAATTGTGGCGATAATTTGGCTATATCCTCTTTAGTGCGAGTGTCGTTGAATGGCTTCACGCGCTTGCTCGCATGGGTGAAAGTAAGCTTGATCAATGCCTGATCCGCCGGCACATTGGTAAAGGTTGGCATGGAGGAGAAGTATCCGATAAAGGCGATGAACAGAAAATAGACAAGGCCCTGACCGAGATAACGCCATAAATTTTTCATGATTTTTGATCCTCAACGGGGATCGCCTGCAAATCATGGTCAAAGACTTCGAGTTCCCGGATCAGTGCTGACCGGTCTGCTTCAGCGGCCATAAAGAACCGGACTCGTTCGCGCGCCACCTTGCGATGTAATTCCGGTTTACGCTCATCGTTCAGACGTTGCTGCATCCACTGATTGCCCAAGCGATGGAAACAGTCACCCATGCGGCAACCCGTGACAAAGACGCCATCAGCGCCTTGGCGCAGCGCATAATCAATGAGGGAAGGCGGCAACATGCCGATGCATTCCAGACTGATACCTGCCGTATCCATACGATTCAGATCCGTGATATCCATCCCGTGATCACATCCAAAGACAAGCACTCGTCGCTCGCCTGAAAGACCCTGTAGTGCTTCAGAAGTGGCCTCACGCAAATGTTGCATACCGGACTGCGGCATTTCAATCGCCGATTTCAGCTCCTTTGTGTGGCGAAAAGGTGAAGAAAACGGGCAGGAACCGGTACAGATGCCGCAACTGACACACTTATTTTCAATAACTTCGGCCACATAATTGAAGCGGGGATGGTCATCCGTGCGAGGTTCCAGACGAATTGCCTCATAGGGACAGTCTTCCACGCACAGATTACAGCCGCTGCAGGATGCGAGATCCACCTCGGCGGCCGGGTCGCGCCGCTTGGGCGGAAGCCACGGCAACAGCATGATAAAGATGGTGCCGCCACCGATCACCGCCCAGGCTACGCTCTTGGGCAGGAGGGTCATTAAGGGGTAGGGCGCCAGATAGAACCAGTCAAAATGCAGCACGCCTGGGGCGATACCAAGATCCGCCGGCGCATGGCTCAGCGCCGGATGGATGAGGGAAAGCACCAGAAGGGCAGCCAGTGTTCCTATGGCCAATTTCCGGGGGGGGTTGACCTTGGGTTGGTGCAACCGGTTGGTATGGAGCAGCATGGCGGCCAGCAGAAACAGCGGCAGGCCCAAATGGGTGACCACCAGCAGCCGGAAGAGCGTATCCGTCATATTCGCATTGGCCAGGAAATTACGAGCTGTGGGTTCGGCGATGATAGGCAGCCAGTCAACCCATTCAAATGTCCGTACGGCAATAAACTGCGCCAGTTGATCCCAGACCAGAAAGTAGCCTAGCAGCCCGGTGATAAATACTATCCAGAGCATGGGAACGCCGGTGATCCATGAAAATGATCTGCCACCATTATACCGGTCATTAAAGAAACGCCGTAGCATGTGCAGGATCATGGAGATAACCATGGCATCCGCAGCATAACGATGCAGACTGCGCATCACGCCGCCCAGATACCATTGTTCATGCGTCATGTATTCAATCGAGGCATAGGCGCCACTGACTTCCGTATCGTAAAAGATGTAAACATAGATACCGCTGACGACAAGAATGTAAAGGAAAAAGAAGGTGAGTCCGCCCAGATAATACATCGGGTTATTCTCCGGGCCAAAAATAGAGTTTGCCGCACCCTCCGCGAACTGAAACAGCCACCGGCCACCGCGCTGGATGGATTTCAGAAAACGGTATACGATATTTCCCTGATGGGGTTTACTCAAGCAACACCTCCCAAATCGGCATATACTAAATGCAACGATGCCATGGTAAACATGATATTCATCAAGAAAGTGTTGATATCGATTGCCGTAAGGCGGCAATCGCGTTCTGCAACTCCTGCCGGTCGGGCGGTGCCGCCCAGCAAAGATCAACCCTGGAGCGATCTACTGAATGTCTCAGGAAGGGTTTGCGCTCATTGCTTAAGCGATCCCGGAGCCACTTCCCGCCAAGGCGATGATAACAGTCTCCCTTACGGCAACCATTCAGCAGAACACCTGCCGCACCCTTGCGTATAGCATGTTCGATAAATGCGGGTGGCAGCATGCCGATACAGGGTACAGTTACAGGTACGACAGCATCCATGGTGCGTATCCGAACATCAATGCCATGCTCGCAACCTACAAGGAGAATCCTGTCCGCCGCCCCGGAACCTGATATGGCGCGGTCAACCTGATGGCGCACAAGGTCTACATTCCACTGTGGCATTTCGATGCCACTTTTCAAGGTCTCGGAGCGTCCAAAGGGTAGTGCCGTTGCATGGCGGAACGGGTTGGATGATGGGCAGGAGCCTGTACATATGCCACAGTGGACGCAATTGTCGGCGATGACACTTGCTTCCTGCAAAAAATGGGGGTGAGCGTCGCTTCGATCACGCATTCTGATTGCTTCGTAGGGGCAGTCATCGGCGCAGAGGCCACAGCCGCTGCAGTAATCCAGATTCACTGCCGCCACCGGTTCGGGCTTGGGGCGTGGTGGCATCCATGGCAGAAAGAGCATCAATATGAGTGCTGCTGCAAAAATGGCCCAGAGCATGCCCATTGATCCGGTTTTCATCAGCGGATAGGGGAACAGGTAGAACCAGTCCATATTCAGGGAGCTTACCGCAGTACCCAAATCTGCACGGTCATGGTTGATTGTGGGACGGAGAAGTGACAGTAGTATCAGTGCCGTCAGAGTTCCCAGTGCAAGCATCCGAGGCGGCAGAATCTGTGCCCGGCTGACCCTTTTCACGTGGATCAGCATGGTGGCCAAAAGGAATAAAGGTATGCCGATATGCATGACGATCAGCAGCCGAAAGAGCATATCAGTGACATCGGTATTAAGCAGGAAATTACGCGCCATGGGCGAGGCAAAGATAGGCAGCCAGTCCAGCCATTCGGAAGTGCGCACGGCGATGAATTGTCCCAGTTGATCCCAGACCAGCCAGAAACCGATAATGCCGCTTAAATATACCATGACCAATAGAGGGACGCCGGTGATCCATGAAAACCATCGTGGCCCACGGAAACGACCCATCACCAACTCTTTCAGGATATGCAACGCCATGACCAGAACCATACTATCGGCGGCATAGCGGTGCAGGCTGCGCATCACGCCACCGAGATACCATTGTTCACGTGTCAGGTACTGAAGTTGGTCGAAACTTCCGGTCACGGTTGGTTCATAATAGAAAAACAGGTACGTCCCGGAAACAAGCATGATGTAAAAGAAATAAAACCCAAGATCGCCCAGGTGGTAAAACGGGTTATGCTCGCCAAAAACTGAATTAAACCGGGCTTCAATAAAGTAAAAGACAGACCGGCAAAATCGGCTCAGCCATGAGAGCATGGAATCCATGAAACCCTATGCATGCCGCAGAAAGCGGATAAGAAAGAACCCCGAGACACCCAGCATCAATACGCCGACACTCATACCGAATATCATGCCATAATTGAACTTGTATGTGCCTGTCGAGGGATCATAGATCGTACAGAACAGGCGCGCTCTGTTGACGAGTGAAGACAGGCTCAACGTTGCGGGGCTCAGGCCGAAGACCAATTCCTTCATGGCTCCGGTAAGGCTGGAGGGATCGAAATCCATACCGTAGATTTGCCGGTAAACCTTGCCATCCTTATCTACAATCGTGGTTTGAATCAGATGATCGAATCCCTTTGGCGATGGCACGAAGATAAAGCCAAGGTTTGCTGCCAGTCGGGTAATGGTGGCTTTGTCCGCACTGAGGAATTTCCAGTAATGTGCATTGGATACGCCCTGTTGACGTGCAAATCCACGCATCCTCTCCGGCGTGTCGTGCAGGGTATCAAAACCGATGGTGACGATGGAAAATTTGTCTTCTCCTACAGCGCTACGGGTTGCCCTGACGGCACGGGAAAGGTTCTGGGTTGTCGCCGGGCAGATATGGAAGCAACTGGTATAAATCAGGCTGATAAGTAGTGGTTTACCGTAAAAATCCGAGAGCTTGACCAACCTGCCGTTGCGATCATGGAAGGTATAACCGGAAAGCGTTTGACCTATGGCATCCTGGCTGTTCTTCAATGCTTTATCACTGTCAAAGTCCTTGCCAAATGACTTCAGATTCTGTGTGGAAGGTTGCTCTATCCCCTGTAGCCGGTTTTTGGCGTTGGCAAAAAATCCCCCGTCTGTTGATGCCTGTGCATAGGCATGGGTCCAGACAGTAAGCATCAAGACACTGAGCATAGCATTAATAAGTATGGTTGGACGCAAAATTAAAACCTCCGGAATTAGTGTTAACAGGCCCTGATCAAGACGTAAAAACCGCCCATAGGAACGATAGCAAATACTGCCTCCTTACTGGAAAAATAAAAGGGGCGCCCATACGGGCGCCCCTTTTGGCCGGTGATACAATTACTTACGGAACATGTCCTGAGGTTTCCTGGGAGGGTAGGTCAGAGAACCGTTCAGAATGGACATGCCCCGCAAGCAAAATTGTACTACCGGATTCCCCAGATCGTCGCCATATACTTGTACTGGGCGAAGTAGTAGATGATGAGGAAGGTAAGCAAGGTCAGGCAAAGCACCAGAGAACCCGGAACTTCCAGTCCCTTGATATGCGGTTCCGTTCCGCCATGCAATCTGGCTGCAACCACACCGGCCGGTTCGGCCAGCGGTGGCACAGCACCTTTCTCTACTGTTTTGCCCATGAAGGTGCCCAGAATGGAAACCAGATAGAACAGCGCCCCGATACCTCCGATGGCTGCACCGATTTCCGCGACAGTTACCAACATATGCACCGTAGCGGAGAAGTCAAACGGTAGTGCCGCATCGGCATAGGTGATGTCCCAGTGCCGCCGCGGTACGCCCAGATGACCCGCAGCCATGAAGAACACAGCGAAGGTGCCCATACCCAGGCCGAACAGATAGGTGGACATCCTGGCCAGGCCGGGGAAGGCCAGCTTGTGCCGGGTCAGCAATGGTACAATCCAGTAGCTGAAGGCAAAGAAGGCCAGCGTCGTGCCGGTCGCCACCGTGCCGTGGAAATGGCCGGGGACGTACACCGTGTTGTGAATAATCATGTTGATCTGCTGATTACTCATGGTCACGCCGGTGATACCGCCAAGGAAACCGAACAGCACCACGGACAGGAAGAAGCCGGAGAAGACCGGATTTCCCCACGGTGCCTTGCGCAGCCATTCAAACAGACCGTGCGACAGTCCGCGCCGCCGTTGTGCCAGCTCAATGCCGCCCGGCACGGTCAGGCCGTGGATCAGGCTGCCGAGCACGGCCAGATAGCCGGCGTAGCTGGTATTGAACGTGCGCCAGGCAAAGCTGGATCCAGGGTCGGACAACAGATGATGCACCGAACCGAGTTGCAGGGCGAACAGATACAGCACAAAGGCCATGCGGCTCACCTTCTCGTTGAGCGGTCGGGCGCCGAACAGCACGGCGGCCAATGTATACCAGATGGTGATATGCACGACGATATTCATCTGCTGCGTGGAGTGGGCCAGAGCCCAGAAGACCACACGATACATCTGCGCATCCATGTTATGAATCAGACCCATAGACCATAGCAGGGTCGGGATCATGATGACTGCGCCCATCACCCAGGTGAAGATAGCGATGATGGCATAGATCAGAATGCCGAAGGATGCCAGCGGCATAGAACCTTCATAGGCGCGTTCGTTCTTTGCCTTGATCAGGGTAGCGATGATGATAAACATCGGAATCAGGGCACCGACAGCGAACAGAATCACACCGACATAAAACAGCGGATTTGCCTTCAACGGTGGATAGGCCGAGAACATGACCGTTGCCTGACCGATAAGTACCATGACCGTGGCCAAGGCCGCGCCAATCAGCATCAGCCAGAAGCTGAACCAGGCAATCTTTGGCGTAGCCAGCCGGGCATTGATTGGTGACGTAACAAAATAATAGGCGACGCCCACTTCAAAGAAATGACACCAAAACAGCAGTACGGCTGCGCCGTGGCCGGTCAGGGCAATGTAGAACAGTTCCGACGGCAGAATGTGAATCGCCGGCCAGCGCGTTAATGCGACAAGCAGGCCAAGCGCTCCGCCCGCCAGTAGAAAGACGATGGCGGTAAAGATATTCGCCTTCGCCAGGCTGATGACCGGTTTGTTAAGATTCTGGCCGGTATCCGGACAGGTGATAAAATCCTGTGGATTTCTCAAAGTTGCAGTTGCAGTTGCCATTATGCTCCCCCTCCTGTGATTCCGCCCTTACCGTCGAGAACCACGTTATTTGCTGTGTCAATGACATAAAGCTTGCCTGCCATCGTATGATGGCCAAGTCCGCAATACTCATTACAGGTAATCCGGTAAACGCCGGTTTTGTTGGGTGTGAATCGCAACACATAATCGTAGCCGGGAATCAGCTGCAGGTTGAGAACGACCGGCAGCAGCGAGAAGCCGTGATCCACATCCAGTGACGAGATATGAAAGACATAGGTCTTGCCCAATTCCAGCACCGGAATGACCGGCCATTCAAACTGGCGTGCGGCGATGTATACATTACCGCCCACAGGCACCTGAACGACGGGAATGTCCGTCTCACCCTCAGCCATCGGATTGCCGGAGGCATCCTTCAACTGATACTGCTCAATCATCTGATCCGACTTGTTTGAAAAGCCATCGAGGGTTACTTTGAATGCCTCACCAGCCTGATTCTGATTGCCGACAAAAAACCAGCCGACCATCCAGACAACCATGACCAGACACCATGCGTAGGCAACGGTGATCCATATTTTTTCATCGGGACCCACAGGTAGCCGCCACCAGTGACGCTGTGGTACGGGGTCCATACTTGTATAGCTCATATACATTTCCTCCCTTTTTTATTTAACTTCACTTTTTATACTTCAGCTTATGGAAATCGTTTACGGAATCGGAGCAGGTTGGGGTCCGACCGGAAAGGCCATCCATATAAACGGAATACCAGAATCAGGGTAAATCCTTGACAGCACGCCGCACACAAGTACGACGGCAGCAAAGACAGCCAAGCCGACAAACAGAACCACGAGCCAATTTCGTGCCCTGCGTTCCTTGGAACTTAATTCAGGCATCTCGGTTGCGGTAGTCATATCTATCAATACCCTGCCACCGGTACGCTAAGCACCTCCATGACACCCCAGAGCGTGTAAAGTAGCGTCGGGCTTGCAATACCCAGAAACAGCAGCATAGATGGATCGTCTATGAATGCCTGCCAGCCGGATACTGGATCTGCATCCTCAGGGCTTTCGGTCGGTGAATCAAAATCAGCCATAATCAAAACCTCCTCTCCTTCGTTTAGTGTGCTCAACACTCCCTATGCGCATTAATTGCTGCCTTGATTTAGGTCAAGGCCTGAGCGAAACTGCGGGAGTGATTTCCGCAACCAATGCGTGAAACGGATTTCTAATGTGAAGCGGGCAAGGGGGCATTGATCTGCATCAAGGAATTACGCACTCGCCTTTGCTGGAGTTCCTGTCCTGAGGTATTCATATTAAAAAAGGAGGTTTGGAATGAAGAAGAAACATCTATTACTTGTTGTGGGCTGTGTAGCAGTGCTGGGTTTCAGCACGATACCGGCAGCTACTGCCAGTCCGGCAGGCAAGTGCAAGGCATGCCATGACTTTGGCACCAAGAACAAAGTCGGACCTGGTCTGAAGGGTATCGTAGGCAGAAAGGCGGGCACATTTCCCGGCTACAAGTACAGTGACTCCCTGAAGAATGCGAACTGGGTATGGGATGAAGATCATCTGCGCAAGTGGGTACATAACAGTAAGAAAGCGATCAAGGAGTTCACCGGTGATTCCCATGCCAAGACCAAGATGGGCAAGCAGAACGTCAAGGGAAAGAAAGCGGATAAGTTAATCACTTTTCTCAAGACAATATAACTTAACTGTAAGTTGAAATGTGGGGGTCTGTCAGTCTTGGCAGGCCCCTACGATCGGATACGACTATGGACTTTGCTATCTATTATACGCTTGGTGCGGTCATTCTCTACGGCGCCACCAGTTGGCTGCTGGATCGTGTTGAGGAAATGCGTGGTGAACGGTTCAAATACCGTAACGCCATATTCTTTATAATCCTTTTTGCGTTGGCCATGCTCTTGATGGAGGTTATTAATCCACCGCAACAAACCGCGCCATCCAACCAGGATATGGAAACAATTGCTCCCGTTCAGTAGGAAGCCTTAACCTGCACTATTTTACAAACACTACTGCGCCCTTGCTTGTTCCTTCCGAGCGATAAATCTTGTTATAAACGTTGTGTTTTTTGGAAGGCTTTTTTCATGGGGGGATGTTTGATTTCTTTCAGGGCCTTGACGATCTTAAGCGTCCGTTTGTCCTTGTAATTACAGGCCTTAAGTCATACCAAAGCGCTTCAGTCGTTTCCACATGGTTGTGCGCGACATGCCAAGCATCCTGGCAGCTGCAGCCTTATTGCCTCCTGCTTCCTTCAGAGCACGGAAAATCATTTCTTTCTCTTCATCCGGCTGCATTCGGGAACGGTAGTAAGCCATCGGCATATTCCTGGTAGCATGATAGGCTGGAGTCGTTACCTGATTGTGGATTTCCGAAGGAAAATGTGAAGGCAGGATATTGGGGCCATCAGACTGCACGATGGCGAATTCCAGTATATTTGTAAGCTCACGGATATTTCCCGGCCAGTCATAATTTTCCAGCAACTGTAACGCCTCCGGTGAAATTTCCAGGTTTCGCCCGTACCGGCTCTCCATTTCGGAGAGCAGATGCTGGACAAGGAAGGGAATGTCTTCACGGCGTGAGCGTAATGTGGGGGTCTGTATCGGCAGAACACGCAGCCTGTAGTAGAGGTCTTCCCGGAATGTACCTGCTTTAACCATTTCCAGTAAATTCCTGTTTGTGGCAGCAATAATACGTACATCCACCTTGCGTGGCGTGTTTTCCCCCAGCCGCTCAACTTCACGCTCCTGTAGCACGCGCAGCAGTTTAACCTGAATAGCCGGCGATATTTCACCAATCTCATCCAACAGCAGTGTGCCGGTATGGGCAGCTTCAAACCGGCCCTCTCTCGCCGTTGCCGCACCGGTATAAGCACCACGGGCATGACCAAACAGCTCTGATTCCAGAAGGTTTTCAGCCAGCGCCGCACAATGCAGGCGAACATACGGCCCCCTGGAGCGGTTTGAGTTTTCATGCAGAGCCCGGGCAACAAGCTCCTTACCCGTACCACTTTCCCCTTCTATCAATACTGTGGCTTCACTTGTTGCTGCCCGCAGAATATGCTGAAACAGTTTTCGCATTGGCGGGCTACGTCCTATCAATCCTCCCATACGAATGCGTTCGCTCACCTCTTCTTCAAGTTGCCGCTCGTGTGTGCGATTGGTGAGCAGAATTGCGCAACGGGCCAGGGTTCTTCCAGAGGAAAGGGCGATAGCCCGCAGATTTAGCGACACCATAGTGCTATCCGGTCCGCTGAAGGTGACTTCTTCAACTTTTTCCCTTTCCATATCCTGCGTCATCAATGAACAAATCCCACTTTGCTCACACTCTTTGGCACAGGATGCGCCCGGAAACAAGTCCGGGCACAGTTGATTGATAAGATCAACATTTACATCTCCATCTTCCTTCTGCCCGATCATATTCAGTGCCGATTTATTGATGGTCACTATACGCCGCTCCTTATCGAGGAAGAGGATGCCCTCTTCCAGATTATCAACGACAAATGAAAGGTCTGGCAGGCTGATGAGGTCCATGTTGCTTACTCCTTATGAACAATATCGTTCATATATAAACGTTAACGTTAACGTTTACTTTACAACATTACAAGCATGAATTAATTGTAAAATATTAATATTCACTATATTTTTCAAATAGATAACACATGTTTCATCAGTTTGGCACGGGCTTTGCTTTGTGATTTTATATGCGCGATACGGATAGTATCTGCCAAAGGAGATTCAAAATGAAACAGACAACTCTCGCCTTTATCATTGCCCTGGGGTTTGTTGCCCCCGGTCTCACTTATGCAGCAAGTTTCACCGGTGATGGGAACGCCGCCTACGAGCGTGACCTCATTGTTTGGAATGGTACCGATCAGGATATCAATGCCGCACGGCTGGCCTCACAGAAGTTGCACTTCGAGTACAACAATATCTATGAGCGTGACTTGGCGGTTCAGAATGATGCCGGTCATGGTAGCAATACTTCACGACTGGCCTCGTAGAGGTCGCACTATATCTATCCAACATGGCCCTCCTCCCGGTTGGATAGATATTCCCAGCGACAGGGCGTACGGAGGAATATCCACCCTCCGCAATGTGCACCATGCCCGACCACAATGAACTGGGCCCGGTAAACTACCGGGCCCAGCTTTCAACTTCTTGTGCTAAATTAGCACGAATTACCGAAATGCGATCAAATTGCGTGCTGCTTTTTGATCGTCTGCGTCAGATCCGGACTGATGATCTTGCGGTGTACCTTGTCCATCATCCGGGGGCGGGTGGTATATTAAAAGAAGAAGCCCCGCCAGCGGGTTGCGTGTAGCAGGCACCGGACTGCTTAAATCGGCGAAGACTGAATAGCACCTCGTACGAAATGCTTTCCAGGCTGAACCGGGATATGATCTCCTGGATTTGCTGCATCAGCGTGTTCCGGCTGCGACCGTGAACTATGCAGTACAGGTTGTAGGGCCAGTCTGGAAAATGCCTCGGGCGGCGGTAGCAGAGGGTGATAAAATCCACGTTGGCGAGATGGTGGCCAAGCTCATCCACCTGATTATCGGGGATGTTCCAAACCACCATAGCATCAACCTTATAGCCCGGTTCATGGTGACGTGCAACTATGCCAAAACGCTTGATTGTGCCATTGGCAACCATTCAGCTCAGGCGCTCCAATATCTCACTTTCGCTTATGCCGGTTTCAGCGCCAATAGCTTCAAAAGGCCGGGACACAAGCGGCAGGCCACCCTGGATAGCTGCTGCCAGCATCCTTTCGCGTTGACTTAGCTCCATTGCAGGTCAAAACCCAGATCAATATGGTATGATGCCTGCATCGGAAGAGACATGAGCGGGAGCGAAGCGTTCTGTTCAATATCATCCAGTATTTCCTGCATTCGTTTTTCCGTGGCTGCCGTAACGACAAACCACAGGTTGAAGTGGTGCTCACGCTCGTAGTTGTGGTTAACCTCAGGATAGCTATTTACCAGCGCCGCCACTTCTTCCAAACGGTTCTCCGGAACTTTCATGGCGGCAAGGGTGCTGATGCCGATCGTTCCCGGTCGGAACACCGGACCGACACGGCTTATCACACCGGCGTCAGCCAGCTTTTCCAGAGCAGAGATGACATCCTGCTCA
>CAZEMN010000004.1:30862-34258 GCA_964513335.1 uncultured Zetaproteobacteria bacterium
GCTTATCACACCGGCGTCAGCCAGCTTTTCCAGAGCAGAGATGACATCCTGCTCATCTTAAAACCCAATTTCGTGGGCACGGGGGATGGCGAAAAAATCCTGATTTCCTGTGTTTGTGGCTCAAATCGTGCTTATAATCCACACTGACATGATCCGTTGTCCGGTGCGCCCACTGCATCCGACGGGACGTCATTCCAGTAATGCATGGCAAGAAAAGAAAAGATTGCCCTGTCTGAACACGAAAACAAACCACAAAATACGTGTTTATCCCGGGCATCAAAAAGCCGGACCCGGTAAAATACCGGGCCCGGCTTTCAACTTTCGCGCTAAATCGGTACAAGTTACCGAAATTCGATCAAATTGCGTGCTGCTTTTTGATCACATTCATCAGATCCGGACTGGCGGCTTTGCCCGTCACGTGAAAGTGCGCGGCGGCACCCAGCATGACGGCCTTGATGAGGTTGTGATTCAAGTAGACATACAGGCCGGGGTAGCGGAACTTGTACATCGCTGCCACAGCACCACCTGCAGGAACAAACCATGTCTGCAGATCCCGGACTGGTGGTGACTTAAAGCCACCGTATATCCAGACATAATCAGCATGGCCACCGATCAGATGTGGTGAGGAGACGTTGTTCGCCTGCGAATGCAGGATCAGTACGTTTTCGCCAACCTTTGCTGTCAGAGCATTCTTGCCGGTGTAGGCGAAGGCTTTTCCACCAAATCCCATGTGTGTCGGAATCAGGCCACGCATAACATCCAGAGTATCGCTCATGGCATCAGACGAATTGGCGTACTTCTTGTAGTTTCCATCTTTGTCCTTCGGGATGTAGAAGTCGTTCTCGCCAATGTAGTAGGCCTTGTCGTAGTGCAACTTCCTGCCATGATCATCCGTTAAACCGCCTCTGGGCAGCACCAGGATGATGCCGGTCATACCCTGTACGACATGGTACGGAATCATGATGCCACCGGGTGCGCAATGATAGGTGAAGACGCCCGACTTGATGAGCTTGAAGCGGACTGTCACCGACTCGCCTGGCTTCACTTTGTTGATGGCGGCTGAACCCAGAGCGCCGGTTGCGGCGTGCAGATCAATATTGTGCGTTAAGAGACTGCTCTTCGGGTTTGTCAGCGTCAACTGAACGTAGTCACCCACATGGCCCACAATGACCGGGCCCGGGTTTGAACCATTGTAGGTCATGCCCGAAATTTGTGTGCCGTCACCATCAATAATCCAGTTCTTCTCGATTGTGGTCAACGCTACATCAATGATCACCGGGCCGCCTTTTGCGATCTGGCTATGTACCGGCAGAGCCGGCGGTGTTACCATTATCTGCTTGACGTGGCGCAAACCGCCTGCAAGCGCCGGCACGCTAAGTGCCATGAAAAGTACCGAGAAAGCCATGGCTTTCAGAATTCCCGGTATGTGTTTATTCCTTAACATATATGATTCTCCTCTTATAGATAATTAATAAGTGGAATGGTCCCCCATCCCGACGGCAACGATATAGGAGAGAGAAGCACCGTTTCCTTGATTTCGATCAAGTCGTTCAATATTCGCGCACTTCATTAACATAAATCGTTCAGCTTGACGCAGATCAAGGCAATCAATTTCCGGATATCTGTAGGTTGCGCCCAGGTTAGAAGTGGCCTGCATGAATGTATATCCCATTCAGGGTCTCATAATCCAATAAAATAGGGGAGATTTATAGATATGAACATACGTAAATATATTTTTTATTCTCTACCGCTTGGGGCCGCCGTGTTGCTCGGTGGTCAATTTGCTCAGGCGGTGGAATTCAAATTCAGCGGGGAGTTACGTCCGCGTTTTGAATTTGCAGACCGCGTCCTCGGAGCGCCGAAAAACAATAACAACACGTTTACGACGGTGAGGACACGTCTTGGTGTTAAGGCCATTGTGGACAGCGACACGTCCGCCTTTATCCAGTTCCAGGACGTGCGTACCTGGGGCGGGGAAACTCCGACCGGGGCGCCGCCATCGCTCACCCAGAGTGGCACCAGCGTTAACGCCAACGGCCTGGATGTGCATCAGGCCTATATTGATCTCGCCAATATTCTAGGTAGCGGCATTCGCCTCAAGGGCGGCCGCCAAGAGATCATTTTCGATGAACACCGGTTGTTCGGCAACATCGGATGGATCCAGCAGGGCCAGACCTTCGATGCCGTACGCGGCGAGGTTGATCTCAGCCAGTATGTCGATAATCTGTACCTGACCACCTTCTACGGCCAGACGTTGGCCAAGGATACCCATCCAACGCTCGGAGACACCGTCGATACCACCGCCACCTTCGAATCAAGCTTTGCCGGCGCGCGGCTCAACTACTCGCTTGGTGACAACGGCGACCGGATCACCCCCTACGTTTACTATGCGCTCAATCCGGCACGGAGTGGCAAGGCGTTTGCTTCGGGCACCCCTCTTACTAGTCCCAACGTTGCCGATAACATCGAATACTGGGGTGGATACGTGGCCAAGCATTTCAATGTCGGGGACCACAGCTTCCGTTTCCGTTTCGACGGTTCCTACGAGACCGGTAACGTTAATGCCACGACGGACATCAAGGCTTATATGCTGACCGCATCCCTGAGCACCAAGCTGGATATCATGCACGGGGCATTCATCGACTTCTGGTATGATTATCTGTCCGGTGATACCAATACGAATGATGGCACGGACCATACCTTTACTACGCCGTATGCCACGAACCACAAGTTCTATGGTTTGATGGACAAGTTCCTGAATATTCCCACTGCGGGATTGCAGGACATCATCATTAAGGCGTGGATCAAGCCGACAGAGAAGATGAAGGTGAAAATCCAGCTCCATCAGTTCCTGAGCGCAAGGCAAGGGACAATAGCATTCAACGACAAAAATGGTAACCTGTCATCTGTGGTCATGCCAAAAAACCTCGGCCAGGAAATCGACCTCTCGGCTGACTATCCGATAGCCAAGAACACTTTATTAACACTTGGCTACAGCCATTACTTCGGCAATGGCACGGTATCTGCTGCCGATCCCGGTGGTGCCCACTCTGCCGGCATTGCCAACAGTACCCTGGATGGTAACTGGGCCTACGCCATGGTAGATTTCAAGTTCTAACACGTTCAAGAAGAAGCAATACAGCAATACAAAGAGCCGGCCTTTGGGTCGGCTCTTTTGATTGTATCCCCATGATTCATCCACACTAACAACAACATAAATTAAACCATACGCAGCGAGCCGCCGGGAGCCCCCACAGGCGGCCCGGCTCCGTGTTACGACGCTTGGCAATGGCCTCGGCCATTCCCTGCGTGCCGTGCCTTGATCCGAACCGCCTGTGGGGCTCTGCGTGCGGCTTTATTTATGTTGTTGTTAGTAGTCCGTTTTACATCTTTCCG
>CAZEMN010000004.1:34358-42755 GCA_964513335.1 uncultured Zetaproteobacteria bacterium
CTCTGCGTGCGGCTTTATTTATGTTGTTGTTAGTAGTCCGTTTTACATCTTTCCGCTAGAATTCGCAGCATGGCTATTCAGGAGATTCTGACTTATCCGGACAGGATGCTGCGGCAGCATGCCCGGCCTGTCGTCGATCCCGCCAGCGATGAAGTCCGGCAACTCGTGCAGGATTTGGCGGATACGATGTATGACGCACCCGGTGTAGGCTTGGCGGCACCACAGATTGGTGTGTTGTTACGCGTGGCAGTGACGGATACCCGTTGGCGTGAGGAAGATGAGAATCCGGATTTGAAGGTCTGGATCAATCCGGAGATTTCATGGCGCGAGGGTGAAGCTGTTTTTGAGGAGGGATGCCTTTCCGTACCCGGCATCTATGAGGAAATCAAGCGTGCAGCCTCTATCACAGCCAGTTGGTGTGACATGGAGGGCAACCGTCACACTGCTGATTTTGAAGGCTTCCCGGCGGTGGCCCTGCAGCATGAATTTGATCATCTGGATGGCCGTCTGTTTATCGACCTGTTGCCACCCATCAAGCAGAAATTACTCAAGAAGCGTTTGCGGAAACAGAAAAAGCAGCAGATGCAGCCCACCTGAAACATTCCATGCGCATCGTCTTTGCCGGAACCCCCGGATTCTCCGTACCGTGTTTGCAGATGCTCTCACACGCTAATGGCATGGAGGTCGTTGGCGTAGTATCCCAGCCCGATCGCAGATCAGGCCGTGGTATGAATTTTACGCCATCGCCGGTAAAGCAGGCCGCACTGAATGCCGGTATTGATACCATCACGCCGGAGAACCTGCGGAATAACGCGGAAGCTTTGGCATGGCTGGAATCGAAGCATGCCGATATGCTGGTAGTGGTGGCTTTTGGCATGATTCTACCGGAATCGTGGCTTGCTGCTCCCAATATTGCACCGGTCAATGTTCATGCCTCTCTGCTACCACGCTGGCGTGGCGCGGCGCCTATCGAACGGGCGTTTCTCGCGGGCGATACGGAAACCGGCGTATGCATCATGCACATGGAGAAAGGGCTGGATACGGGAGGTATCTATGCCACGCGCCGCATTCCCATTGAGGATGCAACGACCGGCGCGCAATTGTGGGCGTCATTGTCGAATCTGGGCGCTGATTTGCTGGTGGAGGCCCTGCCGGGCATTGCCAGTGGTACATTGCAACCCGTCCCACAGGATGATGCACAGGCGACGTATGCTCCCAAGATGGAAAACAGCGAGCGCATCATCGACTGGAACTTTTCCGTTGACCTGATTGACCGGCAGGTGCGCTGTTTTTCACCAAAACCCGGTGCCCGGACCCGGTTGGATGGTAAGTGGATCAAGATCGTTTGCGGTGTGCCTTTGTCAGACAGGACAACAGAGCCGCCGGGTACTTTGATGGGCAATGGCGGGCTGGATGTCGCCTGTGGTGATGGTTTGCTTTACCGTGTGTTGGAGCTGCAGCCGGAAGGAAAAAAAGTGATGCAGGCTGAGGCATTTTTATGCGGCAATCCGATCAGGCCCGGGCAGTGTTTTGATGTTAACGATGCAAAGTAGTAAAGACATGCTCGGCATAGACGCTGGAAATACCCGGTGCTTGAGCCAGTTGTTCGCGGCTGGCTTTTTTTACGCCTTCGATACCGCCGAAGTGTTTTAACAGGGCTGAACGCCTGGCCGGGCCGATACCGGGAATACCCTCCAGTTGTGAGGTGAACATGCTCTTTTTCTTACGTTTTCGCATATAACTGCCGGCAAACCGATGCGCCTCATCACGCACGCGGGCAATAAGCAGCAGGGCCGGGGAATGCTGCCCCGGCTTTAACGGTTCGGACGACCACGCAGGCCACAGGGTTTCCTCGCCGAGCTTGCGACTGCTGCCCTTGGCAACACCCACCAGCTTGAGTTCATGCAGTCCGGCATCGGCGGCACAGGCCGTGGCAATGCCGAGTTGTCCGCGCCCGCCGTCAATCAGCATAATGTCGGGGCAGGGGATGGCGTCTTCGCTGATGGCGCGAAAGAATCGTGAAAGAACGGCGCGCATGGCCGCATAATCATCACCCGCCGGCACATCATCGCCAACTGAAATATCATCAAGTTTGTAGCGGCGGTAATGCTCCTTGTCCGGCCCCGCCCAGTTAGCATAGGTAATGGCAGCCACGGTCTGTTTGCCACCCAGGTGGGCGTTGTCCACGGCAGCCATGGTTTGCGGTGTTTCATCCAGATCGAACAACTCCGCCAGCGCCTCGAAGGCTGCTTGCTGATCGCCGCGGCGGAATGATGCCTGCAACTGTTCACCGGCATGCACCACCTGATTCAGCCATTGCAGCCTTGGGCCGCGTTTGGGGCACGACACCCCGGAACGGGTTTTGGGGGCAAGGAGCTTCAGTACGCGTTGTAATTCGTCCGCATCACACTTTGATACGCCAATCAGGATATGTCGGGGAGGTTCTTCACGCCGGTAACGCTCAATGAAAAATGATTGCAAAATTTCCAGATCGTCCGCATCCGCGGCCTGATCGATACGGATGCTGTGCGTGCCCAGATTTCGACCGGCACGGCGAACTCCGATACTGGCAACCACGCCTGTGGCATGCCGGATCAGGGCAATGGCATCGGCATGATCGGGAAGGTGCCCCCCTTCGGAACCGGCCAGCACACTGCGCAGTGCGCGCATCCTGTCGCGCAGACTCGCCGCCAGTTCATAATTCTGTTGGTCCGATGCCTGCTGCATTTCTTCTTTCCATTGACGGATGAGGTCAACGTTACGTCCCGTAAGGAAGGCGCGCGCATCTTCCACCTGTCGTACATATTCAGCCTTTGAAACCACATCGCAACAGGGGGCGGAACAGCGTCCGATCTGATGTTGCATGCAGGGGCGCGACCGGTTGCGAAACACGGCATTTTCACAATCGCGGATACGGAAGATTTTCTGCATGATATGCAGGGTGTCGTGGACTGCGCCGGCATGAGGAAAAGGCCCGAAGTATTCACCGGGTTCACTACGGTTGCCACGGTAAAGCCGCAGGCGGGGGTAAGGTTCATCGGTGAGCAAGATATAGGGATAGGACTTGGAATCCTTCATCAGAACGTTATAGCGCGGCTTAAGTTGTTTGATGAGATTGTGCTCGAGAATCAGCGCTTCGGCTTCGGAAGGGGTGACGCTGAAATTCAGATCACGGATCTGTTGCACCATGGCGACGGTGCGGGGTGAATCCGGTTTGCGCTGGAAGTAGCTGGAGATGCGTTTCCTTAAATTCCGCGCCTTGCCGATATACAGAACCTTGCGGTCACCATCGAGCATGCGATACACCCCCGGCTCGCGCGGCAGGGTGGTCAAATCAATCGGCGGCTGACTCCACATGGCTGTATGATTGTTTCTGATCGGTTTGACCGCAAGGAGGAGCATGTTGCACCGTATACAGGCAATGCTGCCGTAACGGGCAATCTTCACACTGCGGCGTAGCGCGGCAATGCCGCTTGGCGTGTTCGACGATCAGGGCATGGAATTCCTTGAACAGAGGCAAGCTGCGAGGAAGGCGGCTGTGGAAGTAATGTTGCGTGTACTTGTAGTCTGCATCTTGCGGCAGGTTGCCGAGGCGGTGGAAAATGCGGCGCGTATAGGCATCGACGACAAAAATGGGCTTATCAAGGGCATAGAGGAGAATGGAGTCCGCTGTTTCCGGGCCGATGCCACGCACGGTAAGCAGCTTTTTACGCAGGCTGGACATGGGCCACTTCTTCAGCCCGGATTCGTCTCCCTGACGGAAATAAAACAGACTCATTGCTTGCAGATAACGTGATTTCTGGCGGAAGAAGCCCGAAGGACGGATGCATTCAGCCAGTTGCGACCGGTTACTGGTGCAAATACTTTCCGCATCCAGCAAGTCAGCCTGTTTCAGGTTGGCGATAGCCATTTCGACGTTTTCCCAGCGTGTGTTCTGCGTCAGAATAGCACCGACCATGACCTCAAAAGAAGTGTCGGCAGGCCACCAGTGACGCTGACCGTAAGCGGCCAGCAGTTGCCGGTAGATTTGCAATGGTCCTTGCCTGTATCCCTTCACGCTGGAATCCCCGTACCCATAGGTTGGAAACCCTTAACTATATATAGGGTATTTTTGAAATGGAAGGATAATTTGGGTGTTTGCTTTCAGGTCCGGGGATGGTTTTTTCCTGATTTTTTCAACTGGCGTAGCTCTCCAGCCTTGAGCGGACGCGTAGCGCCTCTGGGCAAATCTCCCAGTTGTAGTGAGCCGAAACTTACCCGGATCAGCCTGCGCACCGTATGGTCGCATGCCTCCAGCGTACGCCGCACTTCATGCCAGCGGCCGCGGCGGATGGTGACGGTGATCCAGCTATGGCCTTTTGTTTCGGAATCTACGATCACATCCCACATATCACTTTTTTCACCTCGGCCAATATCGAGACCGCCGGATTGAAGTTTTTCCAGTTCCTCCGTTTCCAATTGGCCGGTGATGCGTACGCGATAACAACGTGGAATCTTCGCACCGGGATGCGTCAGGGTGCGTGCCAGATCACCATCATCGGTGAGTAATAACAACCCTTCGCTGTCCATGTCCAGACGGCCAACAGACTGCACATTGGCGGCGACATCCAGTTCGCTGTAAATCAATGGCCTGCCCCGATCATCCCGACGGGAGCACAACAGTCCGCGTGGTTTGTGATACAGGATATAGGTATATTCACTGACAGGTTCAACCAGCTTTTGATCCGCGAGTACCTTGTCGCCGGATTTCACCCTGCGGCCCATATCCTGCACGGTTTCACCATTGATGCTGATGCGTCCGGCAGCAATCCGGCGGTCGGCCTCACGCCGCGAACACAAGCCTGTTCGGGCGAGATAACGGTTCAGCCGTTCTCCAGTGTTCCGGGACAAAGCCCTGGATTCAGGCTTCGGCGGTTTCGTTTTCTTCGACAGCTTCGGTTTCTTTGCTTTCAATAGTGGTTTCAACTTCATCTTTATCCATAAGTTCAGTGATGTCCGGCAGGTCACTCAGCGTATTCAGGCCAAAATCCACCAGAAAGGTTTTGCCAGTGCCATACAGATGCGGCCGGCCCGGAACTTCTTTGCGTCCCAGTACCTTGATCCATCCGCGTTCCTGCAAGGCGGCAACCATGGAACTGGAGACTTTCACGCCGCGTAACGCTTCGATTTCCGCACGGGTGGCCGGCTGGCGGTAGGCGATAATGGCCAGCGTTTCGAGCATGGAGCGCGATAGCTTTGGTGCCCGTGTTTTCCATAATTGCTGTACAACACTTGCGTATTCAGATGCGCTGCGGAACTGCCAGCCTCCGGCTACTTCCCGCAAGCGGATACCGCGTTCGCCGTAGTGCGCCTGAAGCTCGCTCAATGCCTGCCGGATATCGGCGGATGCCGCACCCTCAAGCAGGTCGCGCAGTTTCTGGATGGATACAGGTTCGTCGCTGGCAAAAATAATTGCCTCAATACGCGATGGCAGGCTCATGCGGCCGCCTCGCTGGCTCTGGCCTTCGGCAAAATACTGATGGATCCAAAGCTGGTGTCCTGCACCACGGTGATAGTCTGCTCGCGCCACAGTTCGAGAATGGCAAGAAAGGTGATAACAATAACTTCCCGGCCAGGCCGATCCAGCAATTCTTCCAGCATCATACCGCCTTTTTTCAGGCGTTCGAGTACAAAGGCCATTTGCTCGCGTACACTCATCGTGTCCATAAACACGTGTTGCCGCACTTCGCCGCCCACGCGTTTAAGCACCTGACGAAAGGCCAGCAGCAATCCGTCCAGGTCGGGCTCGGGCAGCGGGCGCTCAATTTCGCCTGCTTCAGGGAATACAGAACGCACGAAGATGTCGCGTTCCAAACGGGGATATTCGTTTAATTCCTCGGCAGCCGCACGGTATTGTTCGTACGCGAGCAGTTGAGCCACCAACTCGGCGCGCGGGTCGATGATCTCGCCTTCCTCGTCCAACTCCGGGCGTGGCAACAGCATTCGGCTCTTAATCTGGGTCAGGGTGCTGGCCATGACCAGATAATCTCCGGCGAATTCAAGGTCCAATGGCTGTTGCGCATCAAGGATTTCCAGATATTGCACCGTCAGGCTGGCGATGGGGATGTCAAAGATATCCATTTTCTGGTCACGAATCAGATGCAGCAGCACATCCAGCGGCCCTTCAAAGGCATCGAGGTGGATGGAGGGCGACGACGGCATGTCGGTTCCGGCTGCCGTGCTCTGAACGCCAGCAGTCATACGCGATATCCCATTTTCAAGGTGCGACGAACCTTGTCCATGGTACGTTCAGCTTCGATGCGGGCGCGTTCGTTGCCTGCTCGCACCACATCGCGCACATCATCCATATGCGCGGCAATATCCATGCGGCGGTCACGGATGGGCTGCAACTCTTCTTCCAGATGGTTGAGCAGCACCTTTTTACAATCCAGACACCCGATTCCGGCGCTCGTACAACCTTCATGCACCCACTTACGCTCGTCTTCCGTGGAATAAATTCGGTGAAAATCCCATACCGGGCATTTTTCCGGCGTTCCAGGATCGTTACGGCGCACGCGCGCAGGGTCCGTCGGCATGGTTTTTACTTTCTTTTCCGTGACTTTCCATGTTTCAGATAGTTCGATGGTGTTGTTGTACGACTTGCTCATCTTGCGTCCGTCCAGACCCGGCAGTTTGGCCGCGGGCATCAGCAGGGATTCCGGTTCGGGAAATAATGGCTGATCCGGTTTACGGTAGAGATGGTTGAAACGGCGGGCGACTTCACGCGTCAATTCCACATGCGGCACCTGATCCTCGCCCACGGGTACCGCATCAGCGCGATACATCAGAATATCTGCCGCCTGCAGCAGCGGATAGCCGAGGAAACCATAGGTTCCCAGGTCCTTTTCACGCAACTGTTCAATCTGGTCCTTGTACGTCGGTACGCGTTCCAGCCATGGCAGGGGCGTGATAAATGAAAACAGTAAATACAATTCGGCGTGTTGCGGCACCTCGGATTGAATAAATACCACGCATTTTTCGGGATCAATGCCAACGGCAAGCCAGTCCACCAGCATATCCCAGATGGTGTTTTTGACGATGTCCGGGTTGGCGTAATCCGTAGTCAGGGCATGCCAGTCGGCGGCAAAGAAGAAGCACTGGTGTTCCTGCTGGAGCTTGAGCCAGTTTTCCAGCACACCTTTCATATGTCCCAAATGCAGGCGCCCGGTGGGGCGCATGCCGGACAGAATGCGCATGGGTTTGTCCTGATTGTTTTCGGAAGTGGTCAAGCCTTTGTCCCCTCTGTTTCCCTGTAACTGTTATTACTTACGATGCGAACGATAACAAAGCAACAGGCCAATGGCGAAACATGTTGAATCCGCCATTGACGTGGTGAAGACGCCAACTAAAATGCGCGTTCCGAATTTGCATTTTATGGCGCTTTAGCTCAGCTGGTTAGAGCAGCGGAATCATAATCCGCGTGTCCGGGGTTCGAGTCCCTGAAGCGCCACCATTTTCCTGCTATTCTTTTCCTGATGGATATATCCCGAACTATTCATAAATACTGTCGTACCCTTGCTTGTCCCTTTGCCCACAACGAATCCCTCGTCGGTCATCCGTATGCATGGCTACGGTCTCCTTCTCGGAATCCATTGCGAACAAAGTTCCTGTGCAATCATTACGGCGATTTATGAATAGTTCGGGATAGGAAGATTATGACAGTTCTTTATTACATCCACGATCCGATGTGTAGCTGGTGCTGGGCCTTCCGGCCGGTATGGGACGAGGTGCAACGGCGGTTACCGGAAGCTGTTTCCGTTACATACCTGCTTGGCGGTCTGGCACCGGATTCCGATGTGCCAATGCCTGAAAGTACGCAGCAGGAAATCCAGAGACACTGGAAAACAATTCAGCAGCGCGTTCCGGGAACCCGGTTCAATTTTGATTTCTGGCGGGTATGTACACCCAGGCGTTCCACGTATCCGGCATGCCGTGCTGTCATTGCCGCAAGAAAGCAAAATCCGGCAGCAATGATTTGCTCCATTCAGGATGCCTATTATCTTCAGGCACGCAACCCTTCGGATGATGATGTTTTGGTTGACCTGGCTGAGTATCTGGGGCTGGATGCCGAGCAGTTTCGCAGAGATTTGAATACACCGGAAACTCAGCAACAACTCGCCGATGAAATTCATCTGAGCCAATCCATCGGTGTGCAGGGGTTTCCAAGTTTAATTCTGAAGAAAAAGAAAAGCCTCCGGGCTATCCAGATTGATTACAACGATGCAGAGATGATATTACAGCAAATACACGATTAGCTCATTTTCCCTTACTATTTTGGAAATCTGCTATAGTTACCGTATTGGTTTGGAGGTACAGCATGAAAAAGATACTGATTGGCGCTGCTGCGCTACTCGTCAT
>CAZEMN010000005.1:0-4729 GCA_964513335.1 uncultured Zetaproteobacteria bacterium
GGCACTTGTCACATGGGTGAGTGATCCATAGAGTCCATCTTGCTTCAGGTGCCTGACCGAGGATTTATGCCCGGTAGGTGAAACGGGAAGTCCGGTGCGGTTTTGATTGCAATTTTTAACCAAATCCGGCGCAGCCCCCGCTACTGTAGGCCCGACGATACTATTCTATTACCACTGGGAAACCGGGAAGGCATGGATAGTGAAGGATGACGGCAAGCCAGGAGACCGGCCTGATGCAAGACATGCATGTCATGTCAACGGTATTGGGCCTCGGCGGGAGGCTGGTTGCCGGACGTGATGGCGGTGCTTCCAGACGTTTAGCCTACATGTCCCGCCTTCCCTTCTCTCTCGTGATCCATACCGCACACTATTGATGCGCGGCGGGCGCGGAGGAGAAATCATTGAACATAAAAACTGTTTACATACTTCCAGCATTGCTGGGAGCGGCAACTATTGCATCAGCTCAGGAAGATTTGGGTCAAATTAATGTCACGGCAAGCCGAGTGGAATCGCCATCGGCTACGTCGTCAAAGCCGGTCACGGTGATTGATCGTAAAACCATTGCAGATTCACATGCCGAAAATGTTGTCGATTTACTCAAGGGGCAGCCGAATATCGTGGTACGCGATACGACCGGCGTGGGTGCAAAGGCGCAAGTGGACCTGGGCGGATTCGGTGAAACAGGACTGTCCAATAATGTCGTATTGGTGGATGGCCGACGTGTCAACAGTCCCGACCTGTCCGGCACCGACTGGACGCAAATTCCACTGGACCAGATTGAACGCATTGAAATCGTGCATGGTGCAAGTTCGGTGCTGTATGGTGATGGCGCAGTCGGGGGCGTGATAAATATCATCACGCGTATTCCCGAATCCGGGGGCAACATCAGTCTGGCCGGGGGCAGCTTTGGCGAATTTTCCGGTCATGGCAGGCTAGGATCGGATTCCGGCAAAGTGCGTGTGGAGACCAATATCTCGGCCCTGACCACGAATGGTTATCGGGATGATAATTTCTTTGACCGTTTCGATGGCGGCGCGCGCGTCGAAGCCGATCTTCCCGCCAACATCAGCCTGCATGTTAGCGGCAACCATCATCGGGATCGCGTGGGTCTTCCCGGTTCGCTTACCACTGCGCAGGTGTTGACCAATCGCAAGCAAACCACCAGTCCACAGGATTTCAGCCGCACTTCGGACAGCTTCGTGGATGGCGGACTGAACTGGGATTCCGGCTTTGGTCTGGAAGCGGATATTGATGGCGGTTTTCGTCGGCGTAATGTGCATTCGGCATTTGTCAGTTTCGGTTCCGTCAGCGATTTCGTACGGCTTAATAAAACGCTGCGGCCTAAATTGAGCTATACGATTGGCGATGCCGTCCAGCTTCATCTGCTTGGTGGCGCTGATCTGGACCGGGATGATGGCTCCTTTGCCTTTGGCGGAGCCTTCCCGTTGCCGACAACGACATTTGACCGTAAGCGGGATGGTTACTATGGCACGGTTGAAGTGGGCGATGCAGCGCGTCGCTGGAGTATCCGTGGCGGTGGCCGAACCGAACGCGTGAAAGACCAGTTCAGGCAAACTGGCCTGAAAATCATCTCCAACCGTAAAAATGCGTGGGAAGCAGGTGGTACGCTGGAGATATTAGAGGGTTTGCGCCTGCGTCTGGATGCTTCACGTTCCATACGCTTTCCGCTGCTTGATGAACGTTTCAACTTTTTCACTGGAACGGTGGCCACCACGTTGCTACCACAAACTGGCAGGCACTACAGCACGGGACTGCGCTATGCCGTCAAGGACGCATGGGTGTCGGTCGATTTTAGCCGCGCCGATCTCACCCATGAGGTATTCTTTAATCCCGACACCTTCGCCAATGCAAACTATACCAGTGAGACCCGTCACGATGTGGTGATGGTTTCCGGCCACTGGCGTGCACACGATCTGTTGCAACTTGGTGCCAACTACACCTATACGCGGACACTGTTTCGTGGCGGCGTTTTTGACGGCAAGGCGATTCCCGCCGTGCCGCGCAACCGCTTTGGCGCGGACTGGGGCGCGGACTGGCTTCAGGGTTTGTCCACAAGCCTGCATATGACTTATGTGGGCGGATCGATTTTGATCAGTGACCAGGCGAACAGGCAGCCGCATCTTCCCGGCTATTTCGTCATGGATGCGGTTGTTAATTATCACTGTCAGGGTATGGAAATGTTTGCGCGCGTAGATAATCTGGGCAGCCGGAATTACAGCAATTATGGCGTTTTCTCATCTTTTTCCGGAACGGATAATTTCTTTCCCGCACCGACAGCAACCTTTCGCGCAGGAGCGAGCTATAAATTCTAGACTAAAGGCCTTATGGCCGTGGGTGGTGGCAAGTGTCGCCATCCACGGCCTTGTGATTGTCAGCCTGTGGCCTGATCCACCACAATATATGGCAGAGGCCCGATATGCAGATGTGATGGTGGAAATCCTGCCAGATGAACCGAAACAGGCCGCATCAACACAACACGGGAAAGCCACGATCACGCCTGATAAACCCCGCTCCTATCCAGTGGCATCCAGCGCAGTCAAAAAACGCACGTCAAACTCCGCCCACATCCACACATCAACCCCGAGCTTCCCATCATCCAGAGTTGCCAACACACAAATGGTCAAGACTTCCCGGCCCGTTCAAACGGTGGCTTTGGCTGCACCCGTTCCCGCCGCCTCCGATCTGGCTGTTTCCCGGCAGGTGCAACGCAAAGATCAGAAAGGAAGCCGCAATGCCGTGCGCAAACACCTGGAGGCATTTAAATATTATCCGGCCAGTGCGCGCCGGCGCGGTATTGAAGGTGATGTCGATGTGTCATTCATGCTGGTGCATGGTGGCGTTGCCGAAAAGGTGAAAGTGCTTAAAGGTTCGGGATATGCAGTGCTGGACCGCGCTGCCCTGACGACTGTGGCGCGGGCGCAGCCATTCCCGGTGGGAGATGGACAATTCCGCTTCCATTTACGCTTTAGAAGATTATGAAACGGTTTGTTATCGCTGCCGTCGTTTTATGCCTGTCAGTTACGCAGGCAAACGCTACCGAGCGTATTCTGGCCTTATCGCCAGCCGCCTGTGAAATGCTGTTCGCCATAGGTGCAGGATCCGAGGTGGTTGGTGTTTCGGACTATTGTGATTTTCCGGAAAGGACGAAGCATTTGCCGCATGTGGCGAACGCCAGGCAAATCTTTGTTGAGTCGGCACTGCGGCTTGAACCAACCCTGATTGTAGCATCCAACATGCACCTTCAGGGGCTGGAATCATTGAATAGGGATGGCGTCAGGATACTACTGACGCATCCACGGCATATTTCGGGTGTTTTCTCGGATATGCGGCGTTTGGGTATCGCGACAGGGCACAAACGAAAGGCTGAAAAGCTTGTTCAAGCACTGGAGCGCGAACTACATGCCATGAAATCGCATCAAGCCCGGCGCATCCCGGTGTTTTTCGAGGCATGGAGCGATCCATTGATGACCCAGGGGGGTAAAAGTTTTGTCACCGAGGCGATTGAAACGGCAGGAGGGAGCAATGTGTTTGCCGATGTAAATTTGGAGAGTATGCGTATCAATATTGAGGCCGTATTGCGGGCCAAACCGGCGGTCATTGTCATCCCTTCAAAATCCGGCGATATTCGTGGCCGCCGCGCCTTTTGGCATAAGTGGTTGAATGGTGTGCGGGTGATTTCTATCAATCCCGATTTAATCAGCCGTCCCGGTCCCCGGCTTGTGTATGGTGTGAAGGAATTGCAGCGCAAGCTGTTGGTCATTTCCCGGTGAATCTATCAGCAAAATGGATATTGGGCCTTGGAGGTCTCATGCTCATGCTTTGGCTTGTTCTGGGTGCAGGCGAGCAATGGATTAGTCCGTTCGATGCCAAGGGGCAGGATGCAACCATTCTGTGGGAATTGCGGTTGCCGCGCTTACTGATTGCTTTCTCCGTCGGTGGATTGCTGGCACTGGCAGGCGCATGGTTTCAGGTGTTGCTGGGGAATCCCCTGGCCGAACCGTATGTACTGGGTGTGGCGGGAAGTGCATCGGTGGGTGCGGTAACGGGACTGATGCTGATGCCGGAATCAGCATGGATGATGTCCATTGGCGCATTCGCGGGTGCATGGGTGGGCATTGCCGTGGTCATGGCATTCTCGCATCTGGGGCCGTCACGCGTTCTGCTGGCGGGCGTGGTGCTGGCCGCGTTCTGGGCGGCGGTTCTGGCATTGCTGCTGGCGTTACTTCCAGAGCGCGGTCTTGGACGCGCTTTCGCATGGATGATGGGCGATTTGTCACATTCGGATATCCCTGTATCACTGTTGTTATTGGCATGGGCTGTCGCGCTGGCCTGTGGCATGTTGCTGTCCCGTTCGCTGGACATACTCCTGCTGGGCGACCGCCATGCCAGAGCGTTGGGCATTGATCTGGAATCATTACGCAGACGGTTGCTGCTCATGGCCAGTGCGGTCACGGCCATTGCGGTGACGGCAGCGGGAACGATTGGTTTTGTCGGGTTGGTTGTGCCGCACCTGATGCGGTTGATATTCGGCAGTTTGCACCGGCTCCTGTTACCCGCGGCGGCAATAAGTGGTGGTTTGTTGCTGATGTTGGCCGATACGGCCTCACGCACGGTGATCGCACCCGCTGAATTGCCGGTCGGTGTGCTCACTGCGATCATCGGCGTGCCGGTATTTCTTTACCTGCTTTTGCGGCGCGCACCATGAATC
>CAZEMN010000005.1:4829-42235 GCA_964513335.1 uncultured Zetaproteobacteria bacterium
GATCATCGGCGTGCCGGTATTTCTTTACCTGCTTTTGCGGCGCGCACCATGAATCTTCTTGAGCTAAAACAAGTCACGTTACAACGCGGCGGGCACACATTGTTCACAGATTTTTCCAACGGAATAGTTAAAGGACGGGTGACTGTCATCATGGGGCCCAATGGCACGGGTAAGTCCAGCCTGTTGCTGGCATTGGCTGGTATCATCCAGGCTTCCGGCGAGATTGTTTTACGGGGCAAGCCGTTGAATGAATATTCAAGGATTGATATGGCTCACCAGATTGCATGGCAGGGGGAGTTGCCGCCAACGGAATTCGGGCTAACGGTAGCGCAGCGTTTGCGACTGGCGGGCGGTGAGGTAAAAAGGGGACAGTTTCACTTTTTCCACAGAGGAACTGAGGAAGAAAGTAAACTGTCCCCTTTCTTACCTGCAGCAAAGCTCATGGAAGTGGAAGCTTTGCTGGATCGATCTCTCGGCGATTTATCGAGCGGTGAGAGGCAGCGAATAGAGCTGGCAGCGCTGATGCTGCGTGATTGTCCGGTCTGGCTTCTGGATGAGCCGACCGCACATCTGGATTTGCGGCATCAGATGATATGCCTGGATATGTTGCGGCGTCAGTCGGAACATGGGCGTACGATTATGGTCGTATTGCACGATATTCAGCAGGCTTTGAGTATTGCTGATGATGTCGTGCTGCTTGATGGCAGTGGTAATATCGAAACAGGCACGGCAGCGACGATGCTGACACGGGAACATTTACAGGCAGTGTTTGGCGTTTCACTCCATGCTGTATCCCTGTTGCCGGACTATCACACGAAGGAGAGAGTGTCCCCCATGCAGGAAAATGGACATGAAAGCACGCGATAAACGGCAGGGGCTGATTGTTGTCAATACCGGCGAAGGAAAGGGCAAGTCCTCAAGCGCCTTTGGCATGGTGTTTCGGGCTGCAGCCTGGGGGATGCGGGTGTGTGTGATTCAATTCATCAAGGGGAAATGGCAAACCGGAGAGCAAAAGGCAGCGGAAGCGTTTGACAATATTGAGTGGCATGCTCCGGGTGACGGGTTTACCTGGGATACGAAAAATACAGAGCAGGATATCAAGACCAGCCGCGAAATATGGGAGCTGTGCAAGCAGAAGCTGCGCTCGCACGAATTCGACATGCTGGTGTTTGACGAGATTAATTATTGTTGCAGTTACGGCTGGATTTCCAGTGAAGAGATTGCTGAATTGCTGCGTGAAGAGCGGCCTGAATGGATGCATGTGATTCTGACCGGGCGAGATGCACCGAAGGAAGTGGTTGAGGTAGCACATACAGTGACGGAAATGCGAAAGGTGAAGCATGCTTTTGATCAGGGAATCAAAGCGGCTCAAGGCATTGAATTCTGAGGCGGATTCAGCGGATGCTATCGAGCATGGAGATTTTGCTGCTGGCGCATGGGTCAAAAAGTCCGGCCTATGGCGTGTCATGTACCATGTTTCTGGAGCGTTGGGAGCAGTCTTCCGGCATACACGCCCGTCTTTGTTTCCTGGAGCAATGCGAACCCTTGCTGGAGGATGCGCTGGCTGAGGCAGCCGTCCGGTCGCGGATGATTGCGGTATTACCGCTTTTATTGAATGCCGGTATGCACATGCAGCAGGACATACCGGAGCGGTTGGCGGATTTCGGGCAGCATCATCCTGGAATAGCACTGTATCTTGCGGACGGGCTAACGGATGTGGGGGCTGTCGCGGAAGCCTTGTGTGATCGCGCCACCGGGATTCAGGCTAATATGTCATCCATCATTCTCCTGACGCATGGCAGTCGGCAAAACGATACGCGGAAAAATGCGATACGGTTGGCCGATATGTTGGCGCTACGATCTGGCGCAGAGGTTGATGTTGTATTTTCAGGGAATGGAAGCCCGTCGCTTAAGGATGCGTTAGCACAACGGGTGGATAAAGATGCTGTGGTGATTGTCCCGCACTTCCTTTTCCCCGGTCTCTGGCAGCGGCAGGTCCGTACGGATATGGATGCGTTCCGGCACGCGAATCCAGCTAAAGAGTTGATGCTGGCCAAACCTCTGGAGGCGCATCCGGCCCTTTTGCGATTGTTGCGGCAGCAGGTGGAGACGGGCTTTAACAGTTTGACTTCAGGACATTCTTAATCCTGTATCGAGCTCTCTGACTGACCGTCTTCCTTGCTTTCAAGCAATCCATCGCTTTCAAGCAATTTACGTATTCGCCCCGGTCTCTCCATCAGGGTTTGCTCAACACAGCCCATATCGGTGACATAGGGGAAGCGTTTGTGCGCCTCAATATTGGCAAGCTGGAGGATTTTACCGGGGACTGAATTCGCGTCCTCATTGTGATGGTTGGCAATAGGTTCCCGGACACTATCGGGAAAATTCCAGAGCCTGAGGATTTCAGCGCCGGCTTCAGCGTGGTCTATACCGTACGTCTGATGTTCGGCGGCAACCAGTTCTTCTCCGGATAATCGACCCAGCCTACCTTCAAAGTACGCCATATCCACACGAATGCCGAGAATGGCCCTGCCAATATCGTGTAACAATCCGGCAATAAATAATTCCTCTTCATCGACACCGAGCAAGACGGCCATGTGCTGGCTTATCAATGCAACGGCGAATGCATGTGCCCAGAATGTGCGAATTTGGGGCATACCCATAGGGATGGCAAACCCATAGAGCAGCGACATGGTCATGGCAATATGGCCGGTTTCTCTTGTGCCAAGACGGGCGATGGCCATGGGGAGTGATCCAATGTTCTGGTGCATGGGGTTGTGCAAGGGGGAATTGGCAAACTTGAGCACCATGGCGGTGGTTGCCTGATCCGTGCCAACGATGTGTGCCAAGTCCGCAGCGCCTGAATCGGGATCATCGATAACTTCCTGGATGCGGACATAACGATCCGGCAAGGAAGGAATATCCGATGTGATGCCGATGAGCTGCAGGGTGGATTCCCGGTCAAATACCTGTGCAATCATGATACAATGGCTATAGCACAAACAATGCCATAAAGTAGTCTATTCATTTTCAGCAGAGACTTTGCTCAGGCGCAAAGTCAGTTCCGGTCCGTCGCTGCGTCCCTGGAGATTGAAGTAGATAACCCCGCTCACGGCAAGCACTCCTGTGATCTCGGCATGCCGGTGCGTGGCAATATGTATCAGTTTCTGGCCGTCCCATGCCCACAGTGAAGAAGGCACGCTGTCATCGGTGATCCACAGCCATTTGCGTGCGGTATCCCAGGCCAGATTGTCCGGGTGCGCAATACGGCTGTCATGCAGGTATATTTCAATTTCAGGATGTTTACCCGTATCCTTCAATACCAGAATGCTTCCCGTGCCGGTTTCAGCCATCAGAATGCGTCCGTCGGGCAATGTTTCCATATCCTCGATACGATTAAATGTCCGGGCTTGCAAATGTCTGGCCTGATCTCGTGCATCAAGTGCGGGTGAGATGGTGATCCACCCTTTGCCGGTCAGTAACACGTCCATGCGGCGAGTATTCAGGTTCAGGCGGTAAAGTGAGCCTTTGACCGCTTCATCGGCCAGATAGGCAAAGCGTTTGTCTTGGGAAAACGTGATGCCCTCATGTGCGAAACGGCCCGCGGCGCGAAAAGGCGCAATGGCGCGATGGCTGCTCACCATGCGGGCGCGGTCCACCTTTTGCCCAATCGGAAGGCGTCCCACATCGGCGATGCGCCAGATCAGGCCTTGCGGAAATTCCTCACCAATCCACAGGCTACCGTCCGGGGCAAATTTCAATCCATCGGCACGCATCAGTCCTGAAACCAGTATCCGGGGGCGGCCAGTCTCAAGGTCAATTGCGGCGAGGCTCGGCGCCAGCATGCTGGCGCCGGTCTCGCAGCTGACATACAGCCACTTTCCATCGGGCGATAGTGCAAGCATATCCGGGCGGGTATTCTTCCACGCAACCATGGAACGGGCATGCCAGCCGGAATCCAGTTCCAGACCAATGGGGTCTATGTTGCATGCGGCAAGCATGCCGACGAGAAACACGAGTAAAATCTGAAACGTTCGGTAAATCATGGAGTAACTGTCGTAAAAGAACGGCTTGCATGCAAGCGCGTGTGTTACACGGTTCAATGCATGGTTATTAACAACAACATAAATGAAGCTGCACGCAGAGCCCCACAGGCGGTTCGGATCAAGGCACGGTGCGCAGGGAGCAGGGAATGGCCAAGTGCCGTAACACAGAGCCGGGCCGCCTGTGGGGCTCCCTCCGGTCGAGCCGCCGGGCGGCCATCTGCTGCATATAGCTTTATTTATGTTGTTGTTAGTATGCTTGGGACTATGGTTTCTGCCGCTTCTCTGAACTCCATCCGCCTGTTTTATGCCGCATATTTTGCCGCGATGGGGATTGTATTGCCGTTTTTTCCGGTTTATCTTGCAGGCAGGGGAATGGATGTGGCGGCCATCGGTGTATTTACGGGACTGTTGGCCATTGCCAAGGTGCTGGCACCGCCATTGGCCGGGCATGCATTGGACCGCAGTTCCGATACTTCCCGTTTTATTCTTGTTGCCTCGCTTGCGGCGGCCATGCTGGCGCTATTAATGCCATGGGTGGAGACCCGCGTGATGCTGGCGCTGGTGGTGCTGGGGTTCGGATGTCTGTGGGCGGTGGTATTGCCGTTAACCGATGGTTTATCGGTGGCGATCTCCGAGGCAGCTCTGGTGGATTATGGGCGTCTGCGTGTATGGGGTTCCATCGGTTTTGTTGCGGCATCCCTGGCTGGCGGCATCTGGTTGGCAGGTGCGCAGCAGTCCCAGTTTCCTTACTGGTTGGCCGCGATGTTGTTGGCCACCGCACTAGCTGCCAGAGGATTTCCCGCCAACGCGATGCATCAGGATCAGGCATCACCACGGAAAGGCCGCTTTTCATCATCATTCGGATTGCTACTTTTGGTCAGCTTTTTGATGCAGGCCTCGCATGGCGCTTATTATGGATTTTACAGCCTGTATCTTCTTCAAATGGGTTATACAGGTTGGATGATCGGCGCTTTCTGGGTGCTTGGCGTGGCGGCTGAAATCGTGTTGATGTGGAAGTGGTCTCGTCCCATCGGCGAGGCTGCACCGGCCTTGATGTTGTCCGCATGCCTGTTTCTGGCATCGGTTCGCTGGCTAGGGATCGCGCTGACTCAAGTCTGGTGGATGCTGGCATTGTTGCAACTGCTGCATGCAGCCAGTTTCGCTGCCTTTCATGTCAGCGCGGTGACGTGGGTGCGCAGGTTTTCGCCACCTGAACGGCAGGCAAGCGCGCAGAGCTGGTATTCCGCTGCGGGATTCGGCATGGGCACGGCTCTGGGCATTATGGCTTGCGGCTGGATATCGATACAGGCGGAAACTTCGGGGTTTCAGTTTGCGTTTGCGGCCTGTGCGGCTGTGGCTTTACTGGGCGTACCGGTTGCATTGAGATTGAAACGGGCATGACACTGCCGCTAATTATCAACGATGTGCATGACTCACAGATGTTTGCGCTGGCGCAGGCGGCAGGGCGGGCAGGCATTCCCGTGGTGGGAACCTCTCCCGATGCTGCACCCTGGGCGGAGGTGAGCCGTTACGTTGGCCGCCTGGTGGAATTACCTGATACGAATTCGGTCTATGCCGGTTTTCTTATGCGTACGATTGAACGCCTGAATCTTTCCGGCGTATGGATGCCCGCCTATGAGGACATGGCGCAATTTACCGCAATTTACCGCGATGTATTGAAGAAGCAGGGGTTGAAATTGCTCAGTGTGGATGAGGCGGGATATGAAGCGGCGGATGTGGCCAGATTGAAAGAGCCCAGGGACGGGTTGAAGCTCCCGACCACGTGGAGCGTGGCATGGCAGGATTTGTGCGATCATGCGGATGAGTTTGTCTATCCATGCCTGCTCAAGGTGTTTCGCAACGACCATGTGCGGCTGGATAGCGCGGAGGCGATGCGCCGCCATGCAAAAGCATATGCAACGGAGCACAAGCCGGATGAGCAGCTTACGGTGCAACAGTGGATTGAGGGTGATGTCACGCGTATGGCGACGGCAATGCTGCTGTTCGATGCGGATTCACGACCGGTACGTGGGTTTACCGGCAAGCGCTTGCGTGTGGTGTCCGCCCGCTTCGGGCCGTTTGGTGAGACTACGGCGGCGCAGGCGGAATGGATTCCGGAATTATATGAAGGTGCATGCGAATTGATGGCGGCACTTCACTGGCAGGGATTCGCCGAGGTGGAATGTAAGCAGGGGCCGGATGGCGGCTGGTACCTGTTGGAAATTAACCGCCGTGCTTCGGGCTGGATGTGCGCGGCCGAGGCTGATGGTGCAGGAATGTTGCAGGCTTATTATCGTATCTGTTCAGAGGGAGTAAAACTGGAGGAATGTGTGCTACAACGATCCAATACCCGCTATATGTGCATGGTCGGCAATGATTATCATGCCCCGGACTGGTTTGCGGGATCGTTTCCTGCTGATGGCTGGCAGAAAAAATTCGGGCATTTCCTGCATGCCATACTGGATTATCGGAAGGCTCCCGAAAGCATCTGTATGGGCGCATGGGACCAACGGGACAAACGGGCAAATCGGGAAATGCTGCGGCTTACGTGGGAAGCGTTACGAACACCCATCAAGTAGAGCCCGTAAGCATTTCTATCTGTTGCCACGCCGCATGAACATCGGAGAATACCAGTCGGTAGAAAACCGCATGATCGGCAATCCTCGCATGCAACAAACGGATACGCTCATTTGGCGGAAGGTTGTGATGCACATGTGCGGCCAGTTCCATGATGCCCTGACTGCGGCGCAATTCAGTCAATGTAGCTGCTTGAGCCATGTTATCATATTGCGGCAATAACACGATGCGCATCGGCTCGGGGGCATGGGCAAGATGTTCGGGATGCCAGATCAGGGATGTTACCTTATTCCCGTTCCTGTCCGGAAAGGAATAGAAAGCGTTGTTGAACAGGCCCGATGCCAGCATGGCTTCATGGGAGAATGCCGGATGTTCCTCACTACCCCATTGCAGGGGGCGTGGAAACGGTACGATGTGGCCTGTCGCATCCAGTAACGTGAATTCATCACTGAAATAGGTTGCACCCGCGAGCAGGGCCACGGTGCACAGGCTGGATTTTCCTGCACCGGAGATGCCTGCACAAGTAATGCACGTACCGTTTATGCTGACCGTACTGGCATGCAGGGATAGCAGGGGTGGATACAGCGCGCCGATCACACGGTTGTAGAATTCATATTCAAAAGCAGCGACAATCTCACCGGCATCCTTGCCTTGCCACAACAATTTATCATCCAATGTCAGTTGAAGTATACCTGCTGATGGCTGGATGGAAAAAAGCATATCAGGCGTGGGTTGATGACTGGGTGGAAACAATACGGTCAGGTCGGCAATTCCCTGTACGCAGCCGGATTCTTCGCATTCAATACCAACATTGATATGAGCAATCGATACCTGTCTTCTCCAGACAGGTAAACCGTCTGTTACTTCAACCCTGTTTGTCAGCTGCATTGTCCGCATAGATTAGACCATACTCGGCAAATTCGGTTAGAATTGATTCCATATCCGCCCTGGCTTCGGCAATATCGGCTTTGACGGTATCATGCAGGATGGCCACCAGGTCATCCTGACTGCGCTGGCCATTGCACAAATCCAGAATGGCGGCAGCGGTTGGATTAAGGGAAAAACTGGCCCCGTCCGCCGGGTGTACAAACACCACTTCATCCAGTCCTTCCAACTCTTCGCTCAACAGTCCTTCGACCTTTTCCGGGAGTTCAGGTAATGGCATTGCGCATCCTTTCTTTCTCCGTTATTTGACCCAGAGCATAGGCGATGGCCTGGCAATCGCTACAACTCAGGCCTTGCCGACACTGTTGCCAGCGCTGTTGCGAGGGTGGCGGGAGCGTGTGTTGATCCAGTGCGTGCATGATGTCCCGGAGGCCTTGATTGCGAATATTGCCCAGCCTGGTCTGGCGTGAAAAGATGCACGGATACACATTGCCATTGGCGCTGACGCATAGTTTTCCACGGCGGCTGTATGGCGGTACGGGAGCGCCTGATTTCGGCGTGGATGCAGGTGCATTAGATTCCGATTGGGCATCAGGCATATCCGGTCGGTGGCCGAAACCGTGCAAACCCGTTAAATCCGGTTGGTAATCCTGCATGAACTGGCCACGTCCGGTTGAGCGGACGATATCAATACCGATTTGTCCGGATTTAAGCGATAATTTATCCTGCAAAAAGTGGATGGTATCCGCTTCCTGACCTTTATTTTCCGGCATCAGGATAATACCGATGCGTATCTTGAGGTTGGCATCCTGAGCCCGGCGGATGGCGGCCAGTGTACGGTCAAAACTACCGGGAACTTGGGTGATGCCGTCGTGAACGGTGGCATCATAGGAATAGATGGAGAAAGCGAAGTTGGGCTGGTACGGTAGCAGGTGTTTTAGCATGGTATCGCTCAGAGCCAGTCCATTGGTGTAGATTTCCAGTGTTTTGTAATCAAAATCACGCGCAGCAACGACGGCTTCGATGATATCCGGGTGAATCAGCGGATCGCCGCCGGTGAATTGTACCGTCGGGTTTCCAAGTGTACGCGCTTCTTTCAGTGCCGCCTTGATTTCATCCAGTTCCAGCCGGTTGGAACATTCCGGGGCTGATTCGGCATAGCAGTGAATACAGCGCTCATTGCAGCGGTCTGTCAGTTCGATAAACAGCATGCCCAGTCCGTCGCCCAGAAGAATATGCGATGCAGGCGGGATAGCTCCGGCATGATCCAGATCGCCCAACCATGGATGGTGATGTGTTAACGCTGCAAGACCGACGTCATCTGTTTTCCCGGAAAGGGTACGCTGCATGCGGTGGGCGAAGCTGCCACGCAGTTCCACGTGTTGTCCGGTGCCACAGTGTACGAGCCTGAATCCATCTTCAACGGGATGGCATAACACGATACCGCCATTGCTCAGATAGAGGGGGAATGGACCGGACGTATCGCTCCGCCGGGATGGCGGATGTTTCAGTGCGTGCATGGATTTGCTACAGGCTTGATGCTGTTAGCAGGGATTGGGCGCAGGGCCGCACTTGATACCTTTCCTTCTCAGTTTGCGCCGCTTTTTATTACATTTGCGCCACTTTTTCCGGCATTCCTTTTTAGAGAATGGTTCGAATCCACCCTTTTCAGTTTCGCCACCAGCAGCCAGGTCAAGGCACGGTTGGCAGGCGGACGGGCAGCAGGAGCCGACTACGGCCTGCGCCGGGGTGGGCATGCCGCCGATGATCATCATGCCCAGTACGGCAGGTGGGATATAGACGCCCAACTTGAGAAGCCTGCGGCGCGCCAGCATTTCATCGCTGCTGGTTGTATGTTTGGATTGCTGATGATCTTGCTGCGTGTTTTCCGGCATGGCAACTCCTGTCATTCATAATGACTTAAAACCTGAGTATAGTTCTGATTATGCGAACTGCCAAGTTACTAAGGTGTTCACAAATAAAGCCATATGCAGAGCCATCCGCTGCGTTGCTCCGGCTTGCAATAGGCCCCGCTATTGCCGCGCCTTGCACCTGATTGCCCGGCGACCCGCTGAATGTGACTTTATTTGTGAAGGTCTTAGTATAAAGACCGTGGACGCTCGCGCGGAGTGCTGCCGTGTTCTATGTGAAGGGCAGGCGACGAGCAGGTTTATGGCGAACGAAACATTCTGGCGGCTGGCCTGGGCAGAGGGCGTGGGCGCTTGTATCTGGCACGCACTGAATGTGAAGCGTGATGCATTCAACAGCGAGATATTTCGAACCTGTATTGAACAGCCATTGCGTGCCCAGACGGCTCATGCGCTGATACTTAAACAAGCCAATTCCAGCATGCTGCAACACATGCGGGAATCCGGTATACCCTGCATTACCTTGCGCGGACAAAGCCTGGCTGAAACCATATATGACCCACCAGCATCAAGACCTCAGACGGATATGGACCTGCTGATTCGTGAGGAGGATATCCCCGCCGCAAAACAGGTGGTGGTCCAATCCGGATTCGAGCCGGTGGAGCATCATCCCCTGCTGTTTCTGCGGGATGGTGTGTTGCTGGATTTGCATGCCGATCCACTGGACATGGAACGGATCCATGCATGGGTACACATCACGCCGCTTAGGACGCAGGATTTCTTTGACCATGCGGAACAGGGAGAACGGGCGGGCGTGCCCGTGCTGCTGGTGCATCCACGTGTCAATCTGCCTTATCTTTGTTTTCATGCCATGAAGCATTCTTTTGAGCGATTGATCTGGCTGTGGGATATTGCGTTGCTGGCCCGTAAGGTGCAGGAGCAGCATCAGTGGGATACGGTGCTGGAAGGCATTCGGGAATATCGCCTGGAACGTCCGTGTTTTTATGCATTGTCCTATGCGTACGCACATCTGGGTGCGCCAGTGCCGGAGCGTTTGCTGGAAAAGACTCGTCCGAAGATGGACTGGCGTGAGCGGGCCATGTTTTCCCGGTTTATGCACCATGAAAGCATCCCCTTTCTGGCTGAACGGATATTTGCCCGCATGATGCCGGATTTCCGTCACCGCCTGACTTTCTGGCGGGAAACGATCATTCCACGCGAAGAAGTTCGCAGACAGATTGCCGGAGAGGGTTGTGTGCAGTGCCAATTTATCCGCAAGCGGCTGAAGCAGTTGGCGAAAGCGCTATGGATGCTGGTACGGGAGACGTGGGCAATGCTGCGCTTGCCAGGGTAGAAAAGAATTTACCGTATTTCCGATTCCGTGATCAGCGATTCCAGCCGGGCCAGCAATAACAGGAGTTTCATCCTGTCCGGCTCGTTTTCATCCAGTTCGGCGTGCAAGCGTTGGATACTGTCCCAATGGCGGTGTTTAGCCCAGAGCGCTTCCCCCGCCTGTAGCAAGTCCCGATGCCGAAGGGTCAGTAATTGCCGGATGGCCTGACTTTTGAGCATGGCCAGCCGGTGCAACCATTCGCGCCGTAGCGCATGGGTATCCTCATCTCCCCACGTGGCCGTGCGCAAAGGAGATTCTGCTTCACAAAATGGCAACAGATGCAGGCAGGCCTGGTTGGCTTTCAGGCAGCGCGGAAGGGGTTGTGCCAGTGCGGAGGAGAGATGCAGGGATGTGGCCGTTTGTGACAACTCCGGCATGGTCGCCAGATGTGCGGCATGAGCAGGGCCAAGTCCTGCCTGCCCCACCGTTTTCAATAACCCCAGAAAACGGCTGTTTTCCATACCGGCAATACCCTGTGCGGCCAGTGAATGGCGGAAGTGCCGCAAGCCTGTTCGCTGTCGTTTTATCCAATCCAGCGTCAGCTCGCTAACGGGACAGAGGCGCAACATTTCCTCGGCGAAACGCATGAGGTGCTCCTGCATGGCACGCTGTATCTGACAGGCGATGTCAGTATCTTCTATTTCCTGCCAGATGGCATGGCGCAAGACGTCTCCATCCAGCATATATTCAGCCATCAACAGGCCCAGAACGATTTCCCCCGTTGCATTGTCAATCAGGGTTTCAAGATGATGCACTGAGCCCAGTCCGAAATGGTTGAGCGTATGATTGGCCGCCATGGTGTGAATAATGTCGTCCGCCAGCGGGTGAGACTCAATGGCGGAAGAAAACCGTTTGCGGATGGATGCGGGAAAATAGGTTTGCAGCAATGAATCCCGGAAACAGTCATTTTGTACAAAGCAACAGTCCGCCAGACGCTCGTGAATACGGTTTTTCTCATGTCCCAGCAATACAGCCAATTGAGGCCGGAACAACAATGTTTCGTCGACATCCATACCCGGATCAGTTAGTGGGTCGATGCGCGCCTCAGCCAGCAGCAAATCACGCAGCCGGTGCATGCGGGGCGGGTAGGTTCCTGATTCCAGTTCGGCCAGAGTCAGGGCATGCGACTGCTGCAGATTGTCATCCAGACACTGTTTGGTAATGGCGTCCGTCAATGAACGTAGAATCCGGTTGCGGCGAGGCAACGTTAACGACTGACCGCCCGCTTCAGAGAAAAGGATTTTCAGGTTGACCTCGTGGTCGGACATATCCACACCGGCGGAATTATCAATGGCATCCGTGTTGATGTGCCCTCCTCCGGTAGCGTATTCCAGACGTGCGGTCTGGGTGAAACCAAGATTGCCGCCTTCACAAACAACCGTGCAGCGTAATGCATCTGCGGTGACGCGCACGGCATTGTTGGCGGGGTCGCGTACTTCGGCATTGCTTTCACTGCTGCCTTTGACATAGGTACCGATGCCACCGTTATAAAGCATATCCACGGGTGCAATGAGGATGGCCTGAATCAGGGCTTCGCCGGAGAGGGCATCCTCTTTGATGGCCAGCGCTTCTTTTATTTCGGTGGAAATGGGGATTTTCTTGGCTGTGCGCTCGAAAACGCCGCCACCGGAACCGATGAGCGCGGAATCGTAAGCATCCCATCCCAGCCCCTGTTCGAACATCCGTCTGCGTTCGGCACAGGCTTTGGCGGGATCGGGTGACGGGTCGAGAAATATATGTTTGTGGTTAAAGGCTGCGAGCAGGTGAATATTGGGATTGATGAGCATGCCATTACCAAACACATCACCACCCATGTCACCAATACCAACCACGGTGATGGCATCCTTATATGCATCCATGCCTATGGTGGCAAAATGCTGTGCGGCACACACCCATGCGCCGCGCGCCGTAATGCCAACCACCTTGTGGTCGTAGCCATACATGCCGCCGCTTGCGAATGCATCATCCAGCCAGAATCCGGCCAGCCGCGCTTCTTCGTTGGCGAAGTCGGAATAACGAGCAGTTCCCTTGTCGGCGGCAACGACGAGATAGGGATCATTCACATCATCCGGGTGAATGCGGATACCGGTGGGCGGCTCGGCCTCACCTTGCACGAGATTATCCGTGAGCGCGAGCAGGGCGCGTACGAAAATGCGATATTGCTTGCGTACAAAGGCCTCATCGCAGCCGCAGCGAACGACGAAACCTCCTTTAGCGCCGGTTGGCACAATCTGGCCGTTTTTAACCACCTGTGTTGCCATTAATTCCAGCACTTCGGTACGGAAATCCGCCGGACGGTCGGAGTAGCGCAGCCCGCCACGGGAAATCGGACCGCCCCGGAGGTGTACACCTTCAACATGTATGCCGTGGACGAAGATTTCCCTGTATGGCACAGGCTTGGGCGCATAACTTAATTTCGATGGGTTGATCTTGATGGCTACCGGATCCCAGGGATCACGTGCATAGGCGTTGGTGCGCAGACCTGACTCCACCAGTTCCGCCAGCGCCCTGAACCAGCGGTCGTCTGTCAGGCTCTTTACAGATTCCATTGCCTTGTTAAATTCAAGTCTGACCTGTGCTGTGTACGTGGAGGGCATGGCAGGTCTGTGACGTGCTTCGAACATACGGTACAAACGGGCCGTAACTGCCGCGTGGCGGTTCAGCATATCCGTTAGCAGCAGAGGGGCGGCATCGGGCATTAACTGCACCAGATGGCCACGTAAAGCAGCGATGACTGCGACCTGCTGGATATCCAGTGCGGCGGATAGCACCAGTGAATTGACGATATCGTCATCCGCTTCCTCGTTCATCACATGATCCAGAGCCAGGGTCAGGCGACCGCTATCCTCGGGATGCAATTCTCGTGGATAGGTGCAGTGCAGACTGCTCAGGTATAAGGTGTTATCGCCTTCCTTAAATTCCACCACGGCTTCCCGCATCGCGGTCAGGCCAAATCCATGAATCGTGGACACCAGTTGTCCAAGGGGTTGTGGCTTGCAGGTGAATATCTGGATATCAATACCTTTGCCGACCTTCCGGATATGAACACGTGTACGGTTGTGAGTGCGTACCCAGTTCAGAGCTCGCATATCCGAAATAAACTGTTCGGGTGGAAACAGGTTTTGGTACACGGGAGGCAGGCGTTCGAGGCGGGCAAGCGTGGCGGGGATGTCGAGTACCTTGGCATGCTGAAGCACATGGGTTTTGGCCAGATCCTTCCAGAAAATAACGGCTTCTTGAACCACCCTGGACACTGCTTTGGCATCAGGCATGCCTGTAGAAGTGCAGGGAATCAACAGAACCCTGTGGCTGCCAATGCCAATCGATTCATGATTATAGGGAGTAAGGCCAATGGCTGTAAATGCGTTGAATATTTGCTTGAGCACATTGGGTCCAAAGCGGTCAGTCGGCAGGCTGGCCAGCACGATATGCATGGTTCCGGGGACAGGGTTGAACAGGGTTGTGTGTGTCTGAACCGGTCCTGTCAAATCAGCGAATGCCTTTAAGGGACCGGGCCATGCCTTGCAAGGCGTGGACAGCAACAGGGATTTTGGCAAGCGGTCAAATAATGTACGGATTTCGCGCCGGTAAAAGGCCGAGTGAGCCAGCAATGGAATTTTGAGTAGTTTTTTCCAATGCTGGCGAAGGACGGGGATACGGCTGGCGTTGGCATGCCGGGCACTGCGAGAAAAATGCCCCAGCAGGATTGCGCTTACAAGATGCTGATTCTCCTTCCAGCTAATCCGTACGGTTTCCAGCGCGGCAGCGCTGTACAGATAATGCTGACTTGCCGGAAAATGCAGCCACTCGACACCTGCTTTATGCGCGGGTTCCAGCATTTCGGCTTCATCTTCTAATCCTGCAACGATGTGTTCCAGTACCTGGCGGTTACGGAATAACCCCAATTTCCTGGAGGGTGTTTGCATGCCAAAGAAAATATACCGGTCATTGCCCATCCAGCGTAGCAATTCGGCGGCTTCCACAGCATCCGGTTCAAGATGATCCGCTAGCGAATAAAGCATGGCGTGCATGGCCGGAAAATCATGAACGGACGCATCCACCGCGCGTAAAACGGCATTCAGGTCACGCGCCAGCTTTTTTCCTTCCGGCAGCAAGGTAGCGGAAACATGAATGGCGATGAGCATGAAGTGGTCCTGCTTTTGCCCGTCCGGCGGATGGATGGCTGTTGTATGGCCGCTTTCATCGTATTCTAGGTGGAAAACCATGGTTTGCTGTTCCAGAGGCTGAATGCCACGCCGGGCAAAATAACCTTTGATGGCATCCAGATAGAAGGCCTGGTCGGGACAACGGATGGTGAACACATGGCGGTGCAGATGCTCATGACTGACTTGCCGCCAATGCATTGCCGTACGTTTTTTTCGGGATTCCAGTAACAGGCTGATGAAATCATGAATCAGTGCGGCGGCAAGCCGCGGGGCCGGCACAGGAAGGTGTTGCCGTTTTCTCGCTTCGGCCAGTGCATCGATCAGTTGTTTACGCAGATTTCGCATATGCCCATTGTAGCCTGAACTATTCATAAATGCTTTCACCGTTATTATTGATGGTGCAAGGGAACGAAGCGGACCAGCATCATGTCCTTCTGCACAATGTCCTCGTCATGTTTTTCCAGCAGCATAAGATGTTGTGTCAAAAACTGGCGGCCAACCGGAATGACGAGCCTGCCGTTATCCCCGAGTTGTTCCATGAAGGAAGGCGGTATCTTTGCCGCCGCAGCGGTTACGATGATGGCATCAAATGGCGCTTCATCGCGCCAGCCCTCGCTGCCGTCACCGCTTTTGACGCTGATATTGTCATAGCCGAGCGATTGCAGGGTCTGCTCTGCCTGTTTCGCCAGCACCGGTTCGATGTCTATGGTATAAACATGGCGAACCAGACGGGAAAGCACGGCTGCGCCATAGCCCGAACCCGTACCTACTTCCAACACACAGTCGTTTTCTCCAAGGCGTGCGATCTCGCACATGTATGCCACTATGTAAGGCTGGGAAATCGTCTGGTTGCAGCCAATGGAAAGCGGATGATCCGCATAGGCTGCCCGGGGATCAACCTCCGGGACAAATACATGCCTTGGTACGCTGCGCATGGCTTCAAGCACGCGTGCGTCGCGTACGCCGCGGGCTTCAATCTGTTCCGCTACCATGGTTTCACGTAACGCCTGAATGTCCATGTTTTCCTCCCTGATTTGTGTCCGGCGCAAAGCCGCGGCGCAGGGTATTCTCCGTCACTGTTTTGGCCTGCATGAATTGCAACAGATAATCCGGGCCGCCCGCCTTGTATCCCGTGCCGCTCATGGCAAAACCGCCGAAGGGCTGGCGCCCCACCATTGCGCCGGTGATTTTGCGGTTCAGATACAGGTTCCCGACATCAAGCGATTGCCTTGCTGTCATCAGGTGTGCCGGGCTGCGGGAATAGACGCCGCCGGTCAGGGCGTAGCGGGTGCCGTTGGCTATGCCGATGGCTGCGTCGAAGGTCTCCGCACGCAGCACGGCCAGCACCGGCCCGAAGATTTCCTCCTGTGCCAAAGCATCGGCGGGAGGCACTTCCGTGAAAATGGCCGGAGGGACAAAATAGCCGTCATCAGGCGAAGGCATATCCGTTTGCGCCGCCAAACGGGCGCTGTTCTTGCCTGCCTGAATCCGTTTCATGATACGTTTTTTTGCGAATTCGGAAATGACCGGACCGACGAATGTGTCCGGCTTTTCGGGAGGTCCGATGATCAGGCTTTGAACACCTTCTTTTAAACGATGAACCAGCGTATCATGGATATTCCCCACCGTAATGACGCGCGAACAGGCCGAGCATTTCTGGCCCGCGTAACCGAAGGCCGATGCCAGGATACCGGCGACGGCGTCATCCATATCCGCATCCGTATCCACAATGATGGCGTTCTTGCCACCCATTTCGGCGATCACCTGTTTGACATGGCGTTGTGTATCCGCATTGCCGGCCGCCAGTTGCCGGATGCGACACCCCGTTTCCATGGAGCCGGTGAAGGCGATGAGATGCATGTCCGGATGACGAACCAGATATTCACCCAGACTGGCCCCTTCTCCCGGCAGGAAATTGACCACGCCATCGGGTATATCGGCCTGTTGCAATAATGCCATCAACCATGCGGCAATAACGGGCGTTTGTGAGGAGGGTTTCACGATGGCCGTGTTTCCGGCTGCCAGACTGGCGGCCAGCATGCCGGTAAGGATAGCGAGCGGGAAATTCCACGGAGGAATGACAACTGCGATGCCACGCGGTTGCCAAGTGTAACGGTTGGTTTCTCCGGCTACGTCGAAACGATGTCCTTCCTCCATGGCCTCGGCCTGTCCGGCATAGTAGCGGAGATAATCCATGGCCTCGGTCACGTCGGCATCAGCCTCGCGCCATGGCTTGCCGGCTTCCAGAATTTCCCATGCGGCGAACATGTCCCGTTGTTCATCCAGCAACAGGGCCGCCCGGCGCAGTATCCCGCCCCGTTCAGAGCTACGCATTTGCCTCCAGTGTAGCAAAGCGCTGTTGGCCGCTTCAACGGCGGCATCCGCTTCAGCAGTTCCGGCCGCAGCCGTGGTTCCGATAATTTCAGCAGGGCAGGCGGGATTGACCGATGTGATGGTGGTCGATGTTTCCACCTGTTGTCCGCTAATCACGAGGGGATAATGCTGTCCCAGTTTCGCGCGTACCTGCCGGATGGCTTGCTCCAGCCCTTCGCGTTCTGCAGCTTGCGTGAATCGGCGCACCGGTTCGTTGCGGAAAGATGATGTTGCCGGAGCCACTGGTGCGGGTTTGGTCTTTGCCGGAACCGCCAGCAGTTCCTCCTCCGGACGGTTTTCTTCCCATGCCAGACGCAGAAAGGATGTATTGGCCGAGTTTTCCAGCAGCCGCCGAACGAGGTAGGCCATGCCGGGAATAATAGGACCGACCGGCACATAGATGCGCAAGGGGTGTTCCGTTGCGGCCAAAGCCGCCTGTAAGTCTTCCGCGATGCCGTAGAGCATCTGGAACTCATATTCCGGCGGGACGAGCTTATATTTCTCAATCCATGCCAGGGCCAGCGCAATGCTGCGCACATTGTGGCTGGCAATCACGGGTTTGACGCTATGGTGGTGCGCCATCAACAGCTTCAGGCAGCGCTCGTAGCTTGCATCCGTCTGCCACTTTTCCTCCCACACCGGCATGTCCCATCCCTCGCGCCTGGTGATCACCGTTTCTTCATCCCAATATGCGCCACGCACCAGCCGCACATGGATGGGTGCGCCTCGCTGTTCCGCCCATTCGATGAGAGCTTCAAGATCGGCTTCGGTATGTTTCAGATAAGCCTGAAGGGCAATGCCGCAATCGGGCCAGTCCGCGAATTCCGGTTCGCTCAGGATTTCCCGGAACGTACGCAAGATGATTTCTCGGGTATCGAAACGCTCCATATCGAGCGTGATACCGCCGCCACGTTCTTTGATTTCCCGCAGGATGGGTCTGAGGCGCGCACGGATGGCCTTGCTGCTGTGTTCCGGTGCCAGCGGGTTGATTTGCGAATACAGCGAGGAAGCTTTAATGGACAAATGCAGCTTTTCACCGACGGCTTTAAGCTTTGGAGCCAAGGCTTCAATCAAGTCAAGGTATTGCTTTTGGTAGTGGTCCGCTTCTTCTTCGGAGAGCACGGCCTCACCCAGAATATCCAGCGATGCCTGCATGCTTGTCTGGTGCAAATGCTCAATGATCCGATAAGCATCATCCGCATTTTTCCCGGCGATAAATCGGCTGCCGATTTGTTTGACTGCCTTGCGCACAAGGGGAGCGACCAGATGCGCGGTGATTCCGCCTCCGGCATGTTTCATTCCCCATTTGACGCCTTCGGGAAGGGGGAAGTCGTTACCGGTAAAGTATTCGTTCAGGTGGTGCGCCAGTTCCCTGTCGTCATTCAGTGCGGGCAATACGTCGATAAAGCGCAGGGCCTGAACGCGGAAACCTGCATTCTCGCCCAGCCGTTGAATAAATTGATGCAACCAGCGCCCGGCGACAGGTTTCCGTTGTCCTGCGGTCCTTGCCTGTTTTAGAAGTTCATGCCCGATCGCCTCGATACGGGATTGCAGCTTTTCGGCTTTCATCATACACGCCTCTATTATTGGTGTAGCTGACGGAGGCGGTCTTACGCAAGGGGTTCGTTACTACATGGCCCTCATGTATCACTGCAACTAGGGCCTGTTCACATAAAATCCAAGCGTAGCGCTGCGCTTGGATTTTATGTGAACAGGCCCTAGCCACTTGTTCTGGTTGAATGAATGACGCTTTGGAGATTAAAAATACGCATTCAGCTTTATTTCAGCTTCAAGTCATAAGGTTCGCAGCATGCTGTTGACGGATGACATGATTCAATGAACAGACACAAGGTTGAAGTTTGGGACGTATCCCTTCGATTATTCCACTGGTTTTTAGTGGTTTCGCTTTTTACATCATGGTGGGCAGAAGGACGTAATATTCGCTTGCATATCCTTGCAGGCTGCGTCATTGCCGGACTTTTATTGTACCGGTTTATTTGGGGCTTTTTAGGTGAAAGACATGCACGTTTTTCTTCCTTCCTCCCATCATTATTGACCGTGAAAAATCACTTGTTTGATCTGATACGCTTCAAGTCCGGGAATGATGTTGGCCATACGCCTATTGGCAGCCTCATGATTTTTATACTTCTGACAGTCCTGCTTCTCCTTGTTTTATCCGGTTTTGCGCTCATGGGTCTGCAAATGGATATAGGCCTGTTCTCCGGGTGGCATACCAGTTTTGCAACAGAGATTTTGATTCAGTCTGTACATGATTGGTGCTTTGAAATTTTATTGGTTCTTATTGCTATTCATTTGGCCGGCGTTGTTGTGGAAAGCCTGCTTCAACGATCTAACCTCATTACAGGCATGTTTACAGGTAAGAAAACAGTAAAGGAGAAAACAAACTTATGAAGAACTTCATGATGATTATCATGTTATTCCTAAGCCAGGCAGCCATTGCCAATGAGAGCAGCGTACAAACGCTACTGGATCAATATCACAGCGAGGGTGCAACCCGGTTTGATGCCAACAAGGGAAAAACCATGTGGCACGAACAGCACTTCCAGGAAAAGTTGGGGAAGCAAGTGAGTTGTGCAACATGTCATACCAGAAATATACGGAAAATTGGAGAACATGTTCGCACGGGAAAGCTCATTGAGGCGATGGCTGCAAGTGTAAATCCCGAGCGTTTTCAAGATACAAAAAAAATTGAGAAATGGTTTAAACGAAACTGTAAATGGACTTGGGGTCGTGAATGTAGTCCTCAGGAAAAAGGTGATTTTCTGACCTTTTTTCAATCTCAATAAATATATCTGTGCATAACATCAGTTTATAAAAAACAAGGAGACGATCATGAAACAAAAAGGATTATGGGGTACACTGTTGTTCTTTGGCTGCATTACACTCTCTATGGCTACGCTGGCATGGAGTGACGGCTGGGGGTGGGGAGAGCATGAAGAGCAAGAAGGAAAAGGTTTTTTGCGACAAACCGCTGGTGTCGCACCTGTGATGAACAAGACCTATGAGAATGAATGTGCCGCCTGTCATTTTGCTTACCCGGCAGGCTTTTTGCCCGAACGTTCATGGATAAAAATAATGGGCACACTGGATGATCATTTTGGCGAAAATGCCGAGCTTGATGCGCAAACAGTTACTGAAATTGAAACTTATCTGCGAAGCTATGCCGCCGACCAAATTCCCAATCGTTTCAGTCGCAGCATTGTACGCTCAATCGGCTCTCGAAACGTGCCATTACGTATCACTGACACTCCCTATTTTCGTCGAAAACACAGGGAAATGCCGTCACGTATGATTAAGGGCAACCCAAAAGTGCGCTCATTCTCAAATTGTGTTTCATGCCATACTGGAGCCTCACGAGGCTCATTCGATGAGCACAGCGTGAATATCCCCGGATATGGGCGTTGGGACGACTAACCCGCTTGCGTATGGTTGCTTCTACGATGGTTATCATCGCAGGAGCGGCCGTGCCTCATGCGCTGGCGGACGATATCGATCAAGTGCGTAAGTTACGCAGCACAGAAAGTATTTTACCACTATCCCAGATTCTCAAAAATATTAAAACAACATTTCCCGGCACTTTGTTGGATGTTGACCTGGAACATGAGGAGGGGAAGCTAATTTACGAAATCGAGATTCTCGGCCATGATCGTCACATTCAACATTTGGAGGTTGATGCGCGTACTGGCAAACTTCTTACTGGAGAAAATGACTAATGCGTTTGCTTCTTATCGAGGATGATGCAGTCTTAAATCAAGAATTGAGCAATCAATTACGCAAACACGGGTTCGCAGTCGATAGTGTACAACAAGGTGTGGATGGCGCATTTATGGGAGAGGTTGAGCCCTATGATGTTATCATTCTTGATCTTGGGTTGCCCGATTTACCGGGTTTGGAAATTCTACCCAAATGGCGTAGCAAGAACATAGTCACCCCCGTGCTTATCCTGACTGCGCGCGGAGCATGGCATGAGAAAGTGGAAGGGTTTAGAGCTGGCGCAGATGATTATCTGACCAAGCCTTTCCACGTTGAGGAACTTTTGGTGCGATTACAGGCTTTGATACGGCGCGCTGCGGGTATGACCAATGCTAATATCACAATTGGTGGATTGCTTCTGGATGAATCAAGCCAGTCCGCTCACTGGACGCCTGCAAAGGGAGAAAAAGAACTCATTGAACTAACCGGTATTGAATTTCGTTTGTTACGCTACCTTATGTTACATCCCAAGCGGGTGTTTTCCGCTACGCATTTGGTGGAACATATCTATGACTTCAATGATGAAAAAGAGAGCAATGTCATTGAGGTTTATATCAGCAGATTAAGAAAAAAGTTTGGTAAAGAGGCTATCTGTACCCGCCGGGGGCAAGGTTACTACCTCAACCCTGATGCCTTATGAACAACAGGTAGAGATAGCTCATGTATTCACTTAACAGACGTTTAACCTTGAGCCTCGCAGGCAGCCTCGCACTATTTTTTGTACTTCAAACTGTAATGATTGATTGGGAAGTGGAGAGGCTAAGCGAACAAAACCTGATCTCGCGACTGGAACATGACCAGAAAGCCCTTCTCACAGCCCTTGACTGGCAACCCCCGGCCAAACCAACACTCAACCCAAGCCGTATTCCTGACATTTATACACGCGCTTTTTCAGGGCACTATTACGAGATCATAATCGCAAATCAGACATTACGGTCCAGGTCGCTTTGGGATGAAAAACTCGTCAAAACAGAGGCTCCATTGGTTCGCGATGTGACAGGACCACAAGGCCAACTTCTGCTTATTCTTTCACAAGACTTCACGATGCATAATGAATCGGTAACGATCCGCATAGCAGAAGATATTTCACATCTCAATGCAATGACTGCCGTATTTCAAGGGAGGTTGTTACTTCTTGCCGCTGCTGCTGTATTCATGCTTCTCATTCTGCAAGGTTGGATTATTCAATATGGGCTCAAACCACTTCAGCGGATTCGCCACCAACTTGGACAATTGGAAAAGGGTAAAATCAGCCAGATTATAACACCCGCACCCAGTGAAATCATGCCTTTGGTTGCAGAAATAAACCGCCTTATAACATTAATGAAAAAGCGTTTGGAACGCTCTCGTCATGCCTTGGGAGACTTGGCACATGCGTTGAAAACACCACTGTCAGTGATTCAGCAAATTGTGGGACGACAAACAAAAACACCGGACAGCATCCAGTTCCAGGAGCAACTACAGCAGATCGAGAAACGCATTGACCACGAGCTTGCCCGTGCTCGTACTGCAGGCCGTTCACCCGGAGGTCACTGGACCAAACCATATCATGATCTTCATGAGCTGATTGATATATTCAAGAAATTATTTCCCGACAAGAAAATCACACTGGATATCCCTGAAGCGTTAAGAATTGAGGCAGACCGTGAAGATATGATGGAGGTGTTTGGAAATTTACTGGAAAATGCTTGTGAATGGGCCGATTCAGAAGTGCGTTGCCAGGTTATGGTTAATAACAACAAACTATTGTTTCTCATAGAAGATGATGGGGCTGGCATTGACTCTGGCGAATATCAGCGTTTATTGAGTCGTGGGGTTCGAGCTGATGAATCCAGGCCGGGGCACGGTTTAGGTCTGGCTATTGTTAACGAAATAGTTAATGCCTACGAAGGAGAGATAAAGCTTGATCGATCTCCAACGCTGCAGGGGTTACAAGTTCGCATCACTTTGCCATGTTATTAATTTGACTGATATAGCCATCTATGCCGTAAGTGGTCGTTCGACAATACACACATCGGGTCGTTTTCAAACGGGATGGATGGCTACTTTGAACCCAGCAGATAGCCAATTTAACCAGCATGCCCGCGTTACGGACAGGGATTGGGATAACGTGTATGAATGTCCTGTATTCCGGCAATGATTTCATCCGAAAGGACCACATCGATGCTGGCTATATTGTTTTGCAATTGTTGCATGGTGGTTGCACCGATGATGGCAGAGGTGAGGAAGGGTCGGGAGCACGCGAAGGCTAGCGCCATCTGCGCTGGGTCGAGGCCGTGGGCATGGGCCAGAGCTACGTATTCGGTTGTTGCCGCGACGCCTTGTGGATTCGTATAACGCGTGTAATCGGGAAACAGCGTGATGCGTCCACCCGCCGGCCTTGCGCCATCCAGATATTTACCGGAGAGCGTGCCGAAGGCGAGTGGTGAATAGGCGAGCAGGCCAACGTGCTCGCGGCAGGCGATTTCAGCCAGTCCCACTTCGAAACTACGGTTAAGCAGGTTGTATGGATTTTGAATGGAGACGATGCGTGGAAGATTCCTTGTGTTCGACAGATGCAGATAGCGCATGGCACCCCACGGCGTTTCGTTGGAAATGCCGATATGCCGTACCTTGCCCTGTTGCACCAGCAGGTTGAGTGCTTCCAGCGTTTCTTCAATCGGCGTGGCATCCGAATCTTTTTCCGGCGCATAGCCCAGCTTGCCGAAGAAATTGGCATTCCGGTCCGGCCAGTGAACCTGGTAGAGGTCGAGATAGTCCGTTTGCAGGCGTTTTAGACTCGCCTCACATGCCAAGGTGATATTTTTCTTATCCGGCCGTGATTTGCCTTTGCGGATATGCGGGCACCAGCCGGTGGGGCCGCAGACCTTGGATGCGAGAATGATTTGATTCCGTTTGCATGTTTTTTTGAACCAGTTGCCGATAATCTCCTCGGTGCGTCCGTATGTTTCAGCACGTGGTGGAATCGCATAGAGCTCGGCGGTATCGAAGAAGTTGATGCCCTGATCCAGTGCATAATCCATTTGCTCGAAGGCGTCGGCTTCCGTGTTCTGCTCACCCCACGTCATTGTACCGAGGCAGATGACGCTGACATCAATGTCTGTGTTTCCGAGCTTACGATATTCCATGTTCTTCCTACTTGACGCGTGCTACGCCTAGATCTTTGCAGATTTTGTTGGCCAGGATACCGCTGATTTCATTGTGCCGGGGGACGGCGGAACGAAGATTCTGGCCGGGGTTATACCACCATGAATGCCTGCCACCTTCGCGCAACAGTTCGCATCCCTGCTTGCGAAGGTGTTTGAGCAGGGCCTTTCGTTTCATGCGACAACCGCAATCCTTTCTTCCTCATAACCCTTCCCGGCCTCGGCCAGCGCATCCTGCCGATTCATCTTGAGCGCTTCCCTTAATGATTCCTGCAAGCTTTTGTGAAGGGCATCGCGGCTCGTTTCCTGACAATTCACGCCCGGAACTTCCTCAATCCATCCGATCCACCAATCGCCATCGCGCTTGATTACTGCAGTGTACTCCGTGTTCATTGTTACCTCCGTGAAGCCGGGTTTGCATCGGCATGATATGACTTTGGCCAGTCACCGCTACGATGTCAAACTGGTCTGTTTTTTGACTCTGGATTCTCGATGATTAGCGGGCGTTCGTATTTCAAATCAATTTGTCTGAACGATTCCGGCGAATCGTTCATCAGCTGTTTCCAAAATGCCCGGTCAATCGTAAGCCAGCGTGCGCCCAGTTTCTCCGGTACACCCGCTTCTTCCAATGCTTCCTTCAGCAATGCCTGACGTACCTCCAACAGCTCTTTGGTGATATACATGCGCCGGTGGGCCAGTTCCAGCGCCTTGCCGGTGTATTTTACGGGACCACCCATCTTCTGGCCCATGAACTGGGTTTGCCGATTCTCAATCGCTTCCTGGCTGTGTTCTTCAAAGAATGGTTCAAGCCACGGGTGGACATAGACCTTGTCGTAGAATATCCGGTGCACCTTTTGCAATGTCGGTAGTCCACCCACGGCATCGAACAGGGATTGTTTCATCGCTTACTGGTAGGCCGGGCATGCTCCCGCACCGCAGGCTGGCGCCGGTGAGCAGGGAGCCGCGCCGCAAGCGGTGTCCGGTGCGCCGCCACCCACGGCATGGGCGGAAATCAGTTTTTGCAGGTGTTCACCATGGCATTGCGGGCATTGCACGGTTTCATCATGGCGCATGACCAGCGTTTCAAACTCGTGTGTGCATTGTTTACAGCGGTATTCATAGATAGGCATCGTAATCCTCCGAAGAAAGCGAACTCTAAACGTATATCCCGCTATTCGGAAACCGGATTACCCCATCCTCCGGCAAAGAAGTATTCGTCCATCGGTTGACGTGTGCGTTCGACCGTTTCGATGTTACGGAAGCCTTCGTCGAGGATATCGGCATCCGCCTGATAACCGAGCGCCATGGCCGCCATCGGCGTGAAGCTGTCGGGAATGCTGAAAGTCTTGCGTGCGGTATCGGCATCAAAGCCGCCCATCTGGTGCGTCACCAGCCCCAGTGATTCGGCCTGAAGGCATAGGGAGATGGACGCCGCACCCGTATCGTATTGGCCCCATCGGTTGGGATTGCCGTTTTTGCGAAAGGTGGATGCGGAGCAGGCCAATAGCAGTACCGGCACGTTTTTGGCCCATTCCTGATTCTTTGGGGCCAGGCAAGCCAGCATCTTCTCCCACATGCCTTTATCAGCAGCCCTGTCGCAGACGATAAAACGCCATGGCTCATCGCCAAAGCAGGAGGGTGCCCAGCGGGCCGCTTCCAGACAGGCCAGCAGTTTTTCGCGCTCGACTGGTTTTGTGGCATCAAAGGCGCGCGGACTCCAGCGATTGGCCAGAATGGGGTGAATCGTGGACTGTGCATTGGTGCGTTGTTTGCTCATGCGATGCTCCTTGTCTGAAAAATGTTCAAAACGGTACGCCGGTGGCGCGGCAAAGTTGTTCCATCAATGGTACGGCAAGCTCGAAATAGCCGCCGACAAAGCCCGCCAGATCGTCTTCCAGTACCAGTTCGGGCAGTAACGGTGCGATGGCGATGAAATCCTTGCGTTTAAGTTCTTCAATCAGCGGATGATCGATGGCATAGCCTCTGGGTGGCCGTTTTAAACTATCGCCACCCATGTGAAACACTTGTGTGAACGGCTTACCCTGTAGTGCCTGTTGCCAGCGTGTCGGGTGAAAATCGATATAGGCGCGAATCTTCTTCACTGTTTCACCATCCGGACGCCAGATGCCCGCGCCGACAAATACTTCATGTGCTTCGATATGCAGATAGAAGCCGGGCGCATGCACATCCTTGCCCCGCTCATGACGGAACTGGATGCCGATGTTGGTCTTGTAGGGAAGTTTATTTCTGGAATAGCGAATATCGCGGTAGATGCGCATCAATGAACCACCCATCTTGCGGTCGTTGGCAACAAAATGAGGCGCAAAACGGGCCAGTTCCGGTTGCATGGCGCGAATGAAGGCCAGTGCCGGTTCGCGCACCTGTGCTTCATAATCGGTCTTGTGCGCGTTGAACCAGTCGCGGTTATTGTTTTGCGACAACATACGCAGAAAATCGAACGTTGCATCCGTAAAATATCCTGTCATTACGTATCCTTTACTGTCCAGTTTTTTTTGCCTGTCAACAGTGTGTCAGTCTACAAAAGGGCCATGTTGTACGATCGGTTCGCCGTGCGGTGTTCCGGCCGCCAGCATGAAGCGGCCGCTTGTCTGGCTGGACAACGTGATGTCCGTTTCTGCCTCAAAATATACAGCCATACCTGCACGAAGATCCTGGCCGTTTATTGTGCCGCTTCCTTCCACCGTATAAACCAATCCTTTGTAATCTGCTGGAATCTTCCGCCGGATTTGCGTCCCGGCGGCCAGTTGTATGTCCAGATATTGCACGGAGGTATGCAGGCGCAGGGGTGATCCTTCGCCAACGATGGTGCGGATGACGGTGCCGTCTTCTTCCTGTTCGGGGATGTCGTCCGCCTGAAGCTGCTGGTAACCGGGCTCAATCTGCTTCAGTCGTTTGGGCAGGTTGATCCAGAGCTGGATGCCGGCCGCATGACTGTCCGGAAACTCGGAATGGACAATGCCGCGCCCGGCAGTAAACCGTTGAGCGCCACCGGCGTGGATAGTGCCTTCATTGCCGAGATTGTCCTTGTGCCGCATGCCTCCGGCGAATAAATAAGTGATGGCCTCAAAACCACGGTGCGGATGGTCCGGGAAACCACCGGACTTGATATCGAAATGGTCCCAGAGCACGAACGGGTCGAAGTTGCGCATGCCGTGAACGGGCATCAGGCGCTTGACGGTAACGCCATCGCCTTCGGGTACGGTGATTGTCTGCTGGATGCGGATCATCTGTTATCGATCAAATCGCCGGAAGGTTTGATCTTCTTGAAACTGGCCTTGCCAGCCGAGGTCGGATCAAAACGAAATACATTTTTATCAACGCATCTGTGTAGTTTTATATTTACATAACTGGTCTGGTTGGCTTTGAACAGGCTGGCAGCCATGGCGCCATCGGAATGGAACTCGGCTGCACAGTAGTATGAAAAGCCGGTGGAAGGGCGTGCAACGACCCGCAGGCCGAACTTCCCGTCTTTAATTTCGCTCATTTTGTTGGCATCCAGATAATAAACCAGGCGGCCGCATTTATCGTTCATCTGTTTGTCTCTGAAAAAGCCTTTTGGTAATTGGTGCGGCTTGTATCCGTTTCCGGCCAGAAGATAAAGATCGTAGTTATTCTCCCTGATTTGTTCACCCTCATCGTCGCACACATTGAATACAAGCATGCAAAAGCGATCATCATTTGCCTGCTGTTCTCTGGTCAACTGATCGAATTTATCTGCTCTTGTCCGATAATCCTCCGCACTGTCCACCCGGAAGCATTTCAAAATATCCTGAACCACCGGGGCTTGCGTATCATCGGCTGTGATACTGCGCATAATCCCCATTTTTTCACCGGAGTGGCTGTAATTGTTGTACACGCCGATTGGCACGGGCATGGAGACCCGCACATCTCTTTCCGGCTCCAGCGCATAGGTGAGCGGTCGTTTGCGAATCATGTTCTCCCGATTCTGAATGAGAGAAAAATAGCGATAGTTCATATTGGCTCCGGCCACACGAACTACCCCGTCCGAGCCGGGCTCTACCAGATAACTGTTCAGAAAATCGTAAAACTTGCGATCGATCCCCTGTCCGGCAAGTACGAAGGGGTAAAACTGGTGACTGGTATAATCATACTCCAGGTATTTCTCATTTAACTGCCACTGCCCATTGCTGCCAAGGCAAAGCCAGTCGAGCACCCGTTGTCCCGGTTCAACACCGTTAAACCATGCCTTGATACGTCCGACACGCTCCTTTCCGAGCTTTGCCAGAGCGGAACCATGATTGGCCGGAGCAAGCATGACCAGATGTTTTAACGGCCACGCATCCGGATTGTTCCGTGCATCCGCTCCATAACACTTGTCCACCCAGAAACGAACCACCGGCCCGCCCGTGGAGTGTGTGATGCAGGAAAAAGGTTCTATATGCACAGCATTGTTACCGGGCAAATCACGAAGCGCCCGGTCCATGGCTCTGGCGATATCATCCATGGTCACTTCATCGTGAAAGCTGATATAGCGGCCCAGATAGATATGCTGAATGTCGAGGTCGAATTCGGTTCCGCCTGCGGTTGCCAGCGCCTCCGGCAGTTCTCCATAGGTGTTTGTGTTGGTCACGCTCCATCCATGGACAAATATCAGACGCATTCTCTCCTCCCTTTCCAAATAGACAGGCATGTCATTGTTAACTGATCCGGATTACGCAAATCGATTGCGGTCGTGGGGTGCATCGAAATCTAGTTCCGGACCTTTCGGCACGATGCGGGTCGGATTAATCGATTCGTGCGAGTAGTAATAATGCTGTTTGATGTGCTCCATGTTGACTGTTTCGGCGACACCCGGCTGTTGATAGAGGTCGCGCAGGTAGCCCCAGAGGTTCGGCATGTCACAGATACGGTTGCGGTTGCACTTGAAGTGGCTGTAATACACTGCATCGAAACGCACCAGCGTGGTGAACAGCCGCCAGTCGGCTTCGGTAATGTGGCTGCCGACCAGATAACGCTGGCTTGAAAGACGGGTTTCCAGTTCATCCAGTGCCGCGAAGAGCGCCTTAAATGCTTCCTCATACGCATCCTGTGCCGTGGCAAAACCGCATTTGTAGACGCCGTTGTTGATGTTGTCATAGACAAAGGCATTGATGGTGTCGATTTCACCACGCAGCGATTCGGGGTAGTAATCCTCAGTGTTGCCTGTCAGGGAATCAAAGGCTGAATTGAACATACGAATGATCTCTGCTGATTCGTTGCAAACGATAGTTTCTTTCTGTTTGTCCCATAGCACCGGTACGACGACGCGACCGGAATAGTGCGCATTAGCTTTCGTGTACAGCTCATGGTGATAGTGGAAACCATACACAGGTTCGGGCTCCGACCGGTATTCCCAGCCGTTCTCCAGCATGTGCGGATGCACGATTGTAACCGGAATAATGTCTTCCAATCCCTTGAGTTTGCGGAAGATCAGCGTGCGGTGCGCCCACGGGCAGGCCAGGCTAACGTAGAGATGGTAGCGGCCGGCTTCAGCGGGAAATTCCGCATTACCGATTTTACAGCGGAACTTCGATTTTGATCTGTGAAACTTGCCATCCTTTGATGCCCATTTGCCGTCATCGGTTTTCCAGACTCCCTCAATCAGCAGGCCCATATCAAACCACCTCCAGTACAGGATAGTCGGTATATCCGTGTTCATCGCCGCCGTAGAAGGTGGCCTGATCGGCTTCGTTCAGCGGTGCGTCACGACGGAAGCGCTCAGGCAGATCCGGGTTGGCCAGGAAGGGTACACCAAAAGAAATGAGGTCGGCCCGGCCTTTGGTAATGGCTGCATTGGCGCGTTGCTTGTCGTAACCACCATTGGCGATGTAAACCCCGTCAAACCGGGTGCGAAGCTGTTGTATATCGAAGCCTTCGCAAGGTTCGCCTGCCATACTCACCTCCACGACGTGCAGGAAGGCCAGTCCCAGCCCGCTTAAGGCGGTAGCGGCGTGATCGAATGTGCCCTGCGGATCAGAATCGGTCATATCGTTGAATCCATTGACCGGGGAGATGCGCACACCGGTTCTATCTGCACCGATTTCACCGGTAACGGCATCGACAACTTCCAGCAACAGCCTGGAGCGGTTTTCCAGTGATCCACCATAGCTGTCCGTTCTGTGGTTGCTGCCATCGCGCAGGAACTGGTCGATGAGGTAGCCGTTGGCGGCATGGATTTCCGCACCATCGAATCCGGCTTTTCTGGCGCTGGCAGCGGCGTACCGGTATTGCTCGACGATGCCGGAAATCTCGTCAGTTTCCAGCGCGCGCGGCGTGACGAAGTCCTTCAACCCCTCATAGGTGAATGCCTGGCCGGCCGGTTTGACTGCGGACGGCGCCACAGGCAACTCACCGCCATGATAATCCGGATGTGAGATACGTCCGCAATGCCAGAGTTGGATGAAGATGCGGCCGCCAGTGTCATGCACGGCTTTTGTTACCTGTTTCCACCCCTCAACCTGTGTACTCGTATGGATGCCCGGTGTGGCCGGATAGCCGATAGCCTGTTCCGAGACCTGCGCGCCCTCCGTGACAATCAGTCCCGCGCTTGCTCGCTGGGCGTAATATTCAGCCATCAACGGAGTGGGAATGTTCTGTGGTGCGCGATTTCTTGTCATCGGCGCCATGATGATACGGTTGGGCAGCGTAAGGTCGCCGAGCTGTATCTTTGAAAAGAGATCAGCCATTTATTTATCCTCCATTTTTCTTTTTAGAATACAGAATAGTGCTTTGGGATTCGAATCCATGGTACTTTCAAAAAATGAGTCGCGGCATTCAACCAGTTCAAATGTATCGGAGAATATCTTTGCGATATCCGCCGCCTCAAAGCGATTCGGGGGACCTACCTCGCATGTTTCCTGTTTGTGGAATGTTTTCAGAAGCAGATAGCCGTTTCCATCCAGCAAGCGAACCACGGAACGCAAATAATTCGGTCGTTGATCTACATCGAGGACATGAAAACAGCCGCGATCCATGATGACGCCATACGTGTCGCTCAGTTGTGTGTTCAGTATATCATCGCAGATGAATGTGACTGCCACACCCTCCTTCCTTGCGCGTTCGTCCGCCTTGCGCACGGCTGAGGGGGAAATGTCCGCGCCTGTGGTTTCAAACCCAAGTCTGCTCAATTCGATGGCTTGCGTGCCTGGGCCGCATCCCAGATCGAGCGCTTTTGCTGGCGTGATGGGTAGCGTTTCGATGGCCCATGCGACATCCCTGTCCAGATGCGGGCAGAACCACGGCATGGTTTCAACATCGTCGTCGCTATACTGTTCCTCCCACGGTCGTTTGATGCGTTCCAGGTCCATGGTCGACTCCATTACAGGCTATCGTGCGTGCCATCGCAAAATGGCGGATTTTTGGTGTGCTTGCACTGACATAGCGCCACACTCTGTTTTTCTGCAATATCGAATGCTACCGGTTCAAAATCCGTTCCCTCATGCGAGCCATTGCAAAACGGCTGGTTCTTTGATCGCCCACAGGTGCACCAGTAGTAGGTTCCGGGTTCCAGTTCAATGACCTTGGGTTCTTTTGCTGCAATCGTTGGTTGACTCATATCAATCTCCTCTCAGTTTTGTGTATTCTGAGTTCTCTCTTCTCAGTTGATTCGTTCATATCCGGTTACGTTCATCCAGGCTCAGCATGCCCGCCCCATGAACGGTGAGTATGAACATGCCTCCGGCAATCGAGAGATTTTTCATGAACATAATCATCTGCATCTGGTCGGCCAGGTTATGATGAAAAATAACGGCGGATGCGAGCGAAAATACGCCCATGGCAGCGGCGGCCCAGCGCGCCTTCCAGCCGAGAACCAACATCAGGCCACCACCGACTTCCAGCAGAATTACCAGTGGTAGCAGCATGCCGGGTACGCCCATGGCCTCCATATAACCCTGGGTGCCGGCATAGGCCGTAATTTTGTGAATGCCGGCCATCAGGAAAAGCTGTGCCAGCAGGATGCGCCCAATCAGTTCAGTCCATTTCATGTATTTTCTCCTTGGGGGATTTCATTCAGGGCAAGCCCTGAATACATCAGTGCAATAAAATCGTGCAAATCGGTTTCCAGGCGGTCCAGCGGATTACGCCTGAGGCTTAACGGGCTGTTGTAACGCAACAGTGCCTGATGCATTAAATAGGCCATGCGATGTGCGTCGCCGGATATGATGTCGCCGTTGTTCATGCCCTGTTCCAGTATTTCCGACATGGCATCAATGACCCTGTTTTCATAGGACAGAAGGATGTCGCGGTGACGCAGGTTGTTGAGTTCAACCAGTTCGAATAAATGACGACTGTCCGAAAAATAAGCATGTGCCAGGCGTAACCGGGCCAGCAGGAAAGCACGCAAAGCGCCACAGCTTGTCGATTCGGATGCCGCAGCCCGAAGACCTGCTTTCAGCTTGGCCGCCAGCAATTTTTCGGTGCTGGCCAGGGCGATTGCTTCCTTGTTTTTGAAAAAACGGTACAGATTGCCAACGCTCATGCCGACGTCACGCGCAATCTCGGCCATGGTCGTTTTTCCATAGCCGTAGTGGGCAAAACGCTGTTCTGCCGCGTCCAGAATTTGTTCCATGGCATCCACATGCATGCGCGGACATTATATAAGTGAAGATTGAATGTAAAGTAATTATATTCATTATTCATGCTTATAAAGCTTGATGGGCGGCTTTCCAGATGGTTGAGGCTGCCGGAATGATGAACATTAGAGCGTAATCTTTGCACCTGACGGTGTATGATTCCGGTTTTGCATAAATAGGACTTGTGTCAGGTTGCGGGCTAACAGTAACCGGAGGTGTCGTCATGATGAGAGTCGGTCAAATTCAAAGAGTTGGTCTGGTGCTGGCGAGCGTGGCGCTGGCTGGATTCCTGTACGCAATACCTGCACCAGCCGCAGAGCAGCCATTCAAGGATTATGACAGCAACAATGACGGAAAAATCACGATGGATGAAATCATGCGGCATATCCGCCCCAGGATTCAGAGCGGTTTTGATGCGCTGGATCGCAATAAGGATGGCGTGCTATCGGGCAAGGATTTCGATGATGTGCGCGAAGGCATGAAAAAATTGCAGGACTGGCTGGATGAACTACTCCGGCAGTTTTTGCCATCCGGGGAAAAGGACAAAGACAAAGAAGAACTACGGGTCTGAATCTGACGCGCGGGTAACACTCGAAGGGTTTGCGAACGCACTTCCCTGGAATTCATGCTGCACGGATACAACAGGCGGGTTATGCTTTTGGCATGCTGCGCAGTATGTCCCGGCTGTTGCTTGTTCCGGTCCTGATTTACATCGGGATCACGGGCTGGATGCTGGCATTTGAAGACAGCCATATTTATTTCCCGGATGCAGAAATGCTACATACACCCGCAGATGCGGGCCTGCCGTTCACGCAACACCGTTTCGATACGCCGGACGGCGTCTCGCTGTACGCATGGTGGATGCCTGCTCCCGGTTCTCGCTATGCAGTGCTGCATTTTCACGGCAACATGGGAAACATCAGCCACCGTCTGCATCTCTACAAGCGCTGGCATACGATGGGGCTCAGTGTTTTCGCCGTGGAATACCGCGGATTCGGCAAGAGTAGCGGTCAGCCTTCCGAAGATGGCCTGTACGAGGACGCCCGCGCAGGCTGGCGCTATCTGACGGGCATGCTCGGCATTCCTCCGGCGCAGGTCATTATTGTTGGCAGAAGTCTGGGCTGCGCCATTGCTGCCGATCTGGCGGGCAAGGTGCGGCCCGCTGGCACCGTGCTGGAAACGCCTTTCACCAGTATTCCGGATATGGCCGGATATATTTATCCATGGCTGCCGCTCAGCCTGCTGGCGCGCACGCAACTGAATACGCTGGCGAAGGTGCGCAATGTCCATCACCCCCTGTTGCTGATTAATGCAAGGGACGACCGGGTTGTGCCGCCCGCCATGACCGAAGACATATTTGCAGCCGCCCATGAACCGAAAACCCTGCGAACGCTGGCAGGCGGCCATAACAACTTCGGCACGGTGTCAGAAAAAGCCTATTTCAAGGTCTGGGAGCAATGGCTGGCGACGATTCCTGAGTAATCCGGGCTCATAGCTGTTGGCGTTTGATTGACCTTCCCATGTGCGGCTCTAGGCTGCTGCGGCATGAGACGATTGCTGTTCCCGGGCTTTGTGATGACGAGCCTGCTGCTTTGTCCGGCGGCCGCGCTGGCTATTGTCAATGTCGAGGCTGTTCATGTCGGTGCTCCGACCGAGGGTTTTTCCGGCACGGCAACTGCCTCGGCCGGTGGTGCTTCCGGCAACAGCAACAGGTTTCGGGGCAGGGCCGATGTCCGTCTGCAGTGGCATGCCGGCAAACATACGGATTTCGCGGTATTCAGTTACGACTACGGCACGAGCCGGGGCCGTACGGATACCAACAGGGAATTCGCCCATCTGCGCCATCGTTTCCAGTTCGCCCCTGCCTGGGCGCTGGAAGGATTCGTGCAGGCGGAGCGCGACGAATTCGCCCGCCTGTCCTTCCGTGGTTTAGCTGGCGGGGGCCTGCGCCGCACACTGCTGGAGAGGGACGCTGTAGCGGCAGTGTATTTGGGGCTGGGAGCCATGTTTGAGCGCGAGATACTGCGCCGTGATTTCCGCACCAGCGATCCTCGCGGCGAGTCAATCGGTCGGGCCAATACCTACCTGAGTATGCAGACACGATTCAACGCACAAACGCAGTTTTCCAGCACGATTTTTTATCAGCCAGCTGTGGCCGATGCCACCGATTTTCGGCTGCTGGAGGAAGCCGCCCTGCACGTCCGGCTGGCGGACGGCATGGAACTCCGGCTGAATATCGAGGTGCGGTACGACAGCCGTCCGCCGCAGACGGTCAAGACGACCGATATCACCTACACGACGGGTATCACGATGAGATTCTAAAGAGAGCCACTTGCAAAACTCTGGAAAGCTGATCGCCACTCATGAGTTTTGCAAGTGGCTCAAGAGAGTGCTGGATTAGGGCCTGTGAACACTAATTATGAACGAGGCGCTGGCTACCGCTCAGCTTGCTGGTTCGCATACAGATGAATACGCTGGCGAAGGTGCCCGAGGTGCCTTCTCTTGCTGCTCATCAATGCATATGGACAAGATGCAGGCCCTAGATTGATTGATACGACCCGGTACGGAGAGGCGTATGACAAAGTCTGGTCTTGATGTGCCTGATGAATTATAATTTAAGCCAGAAAGGAGTTTTGAATGAAGTGCAGGGTTGTATTGATCGCACTGTTTTGCACGTTTATATCCGGCAACGCGATTGCCAAGACGTTGCCGGACAGCACGTTCCCCTATGGTCTGCTTGAACTGCGGGGATATGCCATGGAAATGAATAAAGATGGGAAATTCAGGATTTATTCTGACGACACAACCTTTGTTAAGGGATCCTTCAAAATTGAAGGCAACAAAATGACAGTTTTTGACAGTGGTGGCTTGTATGCATGCAGGGGCAAGAGAATGAACCCCGGAATGTACTATTGGACTGTGCACGATCACAGGCTGTATCTAATGCTGATTAAAGACAATTGCGGAGCCCGGCGAACCGCTTTTCTGGAAGCCCCGCTTAAAATGGGCCCGAAACCTGAATAAAGTCCCTTACCGGGCCACCCGGCTACAGCCGGTCCAGCAGTTGTTTCCTTTGTTTTTGTAGCATATCCGGTGCAATCAGGCCTTTTTTGTCCAGCACCTGCAAAAATTCGAGGCCGGCCTCGGGCAAAGGATGCTGTGTCTCATATTTGGAGATAATCATTTCAAGCTTTCCCCGGTACTCATCCTCTGAAATCAGACCCTTGCCCAGCAAACGGTGCAGGGTGCTGATGCGGTTTACCGCATCAGCATCGGCCATCATTGCCACGGGATGGCTTTGCATGCGCGCAGGCGGTTTGGACTGTTTGGCTGTCGGCAATAATACAGCATCCGTTGTGTCCGGCGTCAGCGTGCTGACCGGCATGGCGAGCAGATCCGGCCGACTCCGGTAAAGAACCTGACCCGGCTGAGGGATCAGCCTCCAGTAGGATAAGTCGATATCCTCCTCGGAGATGGCCTCGACAGCATGACTCATTCGGGCATCTTCTTCAGCCAGGCTCGTGAGTTTGAATGCAGCGTCGTTTTCGATGTGGCTGAAATACCAATAAAGGCGGCCATTGCTGAAAAAGAGCTCGCCCCGAACCTTGTCCTGATAAAAAGCCACGGCCTGACCCGCCCTGATATTGGCAAGGGCCTGCCGGATTTGCGGCGCCAGCATGTGAATTTGCTGATCGGAAAAAACAGGTTTCGGGCCTCTGGAGGCAAGGAAGGTCTCGTTGGTGTACCGGATGCTGCCAAGAGCCTTAACCCATTGCGCTGTGCTCAGCGAAACAGGTTGGGAACCGTCTGATCCGATGAGGCCACGTGCGGGGGCAGGCTTCATGATGTTGACTTCAGCATGGGTGGGGGAGGGCGCAACTAAGATGAATGCCATGACAGGCAACAGCATCCAAAGTGTGTACGAGAAACGCCGAAACATGTCGGGCATTCCAATGCCGGTTGCAACCGATGTCAACTTTTTCCCGATTATATGTTGCTAACATATGAAGATAAGCAACTCGTTCTTATCATTGCAGGAAGTATATATCCCTTGAACGCATAGAGACCGTTCATCTTGACATCCATTGACGCATGCATACGTTAGAGAAGTGCTGATCAATTCATGGTGTGCTGCCTTGTGTCTGAAATGCCCCATCTCTACGTTGCGAATTTTGCCAACAGCCTTGGGCAATATGAGCTTCAGATATTTCATCCTGTTTGTGCCATTGATGATGGCTGTATTTATTCTGATTCTTGCTCCGCCGGTTTCTTTCGCCCAATCACCGTCAGAGCAGGTTTTCAGAAGCCCGCAGCCGGTTGAAATCGAAAACCTGCCGACAGGTGCCGGTGGCACGCCAATCAGTACCGAAGAGCCTTTTCTGTCACGCGATGGCCGATTCCTTTTTTTCAACAGTGGTGAACAGGAAGGACACAAGGACCTGTACTATGCCAAAAGAATCAGCAAGCGCTGGGTCTATCAGGAACCTATCGGCCCGGATGTAAATACCAGCAAAGAGGTTGAAGGCAATCCGGCGATGGATCGCGCCTACAATTTCTATTACATCGACAGCGGCACCGAGGCAA
>CAZEMN010000006.1:0-42200 GCA_964513335.1 uncultured Zetaproteobacteria bacterium
CGCTGGCGCGTGGTTATCATCTGTTTTTAAGCCCGTATCCCAAACTGCCGTGGCGAAAGATGCCCTGCCCTGCCATTCATACAATACACGATGTGTTGTATCTAACGCATCCTGCGTATCGGGGAAACCGTCTGCGCGTCTGGGCGGCTAAGGCACGTCTGGCGCATGCGCTGAAACGGGCTGCGCTCACATGGTTTGATTCCGGAGCATCCATGGATGTCTGCCAGTCGCTCTTTGGGCATACTCCAAACGCGATTGTGCGTCATCTTGCCGTGGATGCGATGTTCCGACCGCAGACGGGGCATGAATCCAATGATCCCTACTTTCTGTTCGTCGGCAACGGCTTGCCGCACAAGAATGTGTCTCTGTTGCTGCAAGCGATAGATGGCGTGCCGTCCCGGCTGGTGTGTGTCGGCGTTCGTAATGCGGATATATGGCTGGCGCAATGCAGTGATGCCGTAAAACAGAAAGTTGAGTTTCTGCAGGGTGTGGATGATGAAACATTGCTGGCATTATACAGAGGCGCCGTGGCCTTGCTGCTGCCTTCAACGGCTGAAGGCTACGGCTATCCTCCACTGGAAGCGATGGCCTGCGGTGCGCCCGCGATTGTTTCGGATATTCCGGTGCTGCGTGAGACGACAGGCGGTGCGGCCATGACGTGCCCGGCGGATGATGTGGCCGCATGGCGACAGGGCATGCAGGCCATGCTGGATGAAAATACGCGAAAGACATGGTCGAACAAGGGCCTTGAGTGGGTTGGCCATCTACGCGCGCCCGAGGGTTGGCGGCGTCACATTGAAGATATGGAAAGCCTGTTGGGGAAAACCTGATGTGTGGTTTTGTGGCGGTGCTGGGCAAGAGGGGCAAGGGCGAACTGGAACGGATGGCTCATGCCGTGGAGAAGCGGGGACCGGACGATAGCGGGCGCTTTGACGACGGTATGTTTTCCGCGATTCATCATCGTTTATCCATTATCGGACCGGGTACGCGGGGCCGTCAGCCCATGACGGTGGATGATGTTACCGTTGTGTTTAATGGCTGTATCTACAATTACCGGGAACTGCGCAAACAACTGGAAGATGACGGCACCATCTTTGTCTCGGATACGGATACGGAGGTGCTGCCGCATCTTTACCGGCGGTTTGGCGTTGGTATGTTTTCGTTGCTGAACGGCATGTTTTCCATTCTATTGTGGGATGCGCGCGAGAAGCTGCTGGTTGCAGCGCGCGATCCCTTTGGTGAAAAGCCTTTGTTTATCTGTGAGCAGGATGGGCGGGTTGGTTTCGCGTCCATGTTATCCGCGTTTGAGCAGGGGGACTGGGCGCTGACCCCGGATATTGCCGCAGTTCATGAAGCCCTTTGCCGCATGCGAATCACTACACCGCGCACCATGTACAGGGAGGTGCGTCAGCTACCCGCTGGCACTTATCTTTACGCCAAATCCGGTGAGGAACTTGTGCCTCGCCGTTTTACTTTTCTTCCCGAACCGGACCAACCCCTGGAGATGACGCCAGTTGAAATGGAGAGCGAGGCGGAGCGTCTGCTCGATGACGCATTTTTATTGCGCACGGTTTCGGATAAACCCATGGGCGTATTTTTATCTGGAGGTGTGGATTCCTCATTGATTGCCGAATCGCTGGCACGGCAACTGCCCGAAACGCTGCACACCTTTTCCGTTCGTTTTTCCGATGGTGCGGCGGATTACGATGAAAGTGCTCATGCAGCGGCGGTAGCGAAGCATATCGGCAGCGAGCATGCGGTGCTGGATGTCCGTTCGGAGGCGCATGAGGCGTTGCATGATCTGGCTGATGCATTCGATCAACCCGTAACGAATTCGGCGGCATTACCTATGTATTTAATCGTACGCGAGGCTAAGGCGCATGTGGATGTGGCGCTGTCCGGCGTGGGCGGAGATGAACTGTTTGGCGGCTATCCACGTTATCTGGGCATGGCCTGGCATGACCGGTTGCGACATATGCCGGGGCGAGGTCTGTTGTTGGCGGCATTGCAGTGGTTGGGAGAAGGGAGCAGTAGCCGGAATCCACGCGGTCGCTTGCGGCGGTTTGTACAGGGACTGAATAGTACGGCGGCGGAGGCTTATCTCAACTGGACTGCGGCAAGCCATGCCGACTGGCCGGAGATGTTCACCGTGCCAAACGCCGATGAGGCACGGACAACATGGCAGACTTCGGCATCGGTTTATGGCGGGTTGGAGGGGCTCATGGCGCGCTTCGGGCCCGTGAATGGCAGTATGGCCTGGGATATGCTGACCTATCTGCCTGATGATTTGCTGGCTGTTGGGGATCGCATGAGTATGGCGCACGCACTGGAATTGCGCAGTCCCTTTCTGGATATGCGGCTGGCCAATCTGGCATTGATGCTGCCGGTTTCCCGGAAGGTTGCGGGGCCTCCCTGGCAGGAAGGATTGAAATTATTGCTCAAACAGATTGCCCGGAAGCGTTTGCCCGCCGGAATCGTGGATCGTCCCAAGCAAGGATTCATGGCACCAGTGAAGCATTGGTTGCGCGGGCCGCTGGATAAGAAGATGCAGGATTTGTGCAATAATTCGCCATTGGGCGGGCTGGTGAAGCAGACCTATGTGCAGCAGGAATGGGCCAGACATCAGGCTGGCGAAGACCGTTCCGATATACTGTGGGGTTTGTTACTGGTGAACGAGTGGATGCGGCAAAAAGGGTGGTTGTTCCAATGAGGGTGTTGCTGGTGGCGGATGTGTCCGCCGAAAAGCTGCTGGGCGGCGCTGAACGCATGTTGATACAGCATGCGCGTGCGCTGACTGAAACATTTGAGCTGACGGTGCTGACACGTCAACCCGCACCGGATGCACCGTTGGCCATCGAAGTGGCTGCCGGGGTGACGGAATATCGGCTTCCCTTCTCGGGCGATCGCGGCATTGCAGGGCTAAGGCAATTGATGCGAGGCGCGAAAGACTGGTGGAGGCGGCATCAGGGCGAGTTTGATGTGGTGGTGGCCGAACAACCGTTTGTGATGTGGGCGTTATTGCGGGCGGGATGCAACTTTCCGCGTTTGCAAGTGTGTTACGCCTTTGCTTTTGAGGAGTATGCCACGCGCCATGGCTTAAACTGGAATATCAAGCATAAAATGATTGCTGCGGCGATGCGTAAGCTGGAGAGGACGCTTTATGATCACGCTCGTGGATTGCTGGTGTTGAGCGAATACACGCGACGGCGTCTGGCCGAGTGTTTTCATCCGGATGTCAACCATATCGAGGTCGCATACGGCGGCGTGGATGCGCCGCTGCTGGCTAGTCGGGAAGAACGGGATCAAATGCGGCAACAACTCGGATGGCAGGGGCCGGTGGTGGTCACACTGCGCAATCTGGTGCCGCGCACTGGTGTGGATATGCTGGTACAGGCCGCGGCCATGCTGTGTCATACGATGCCGGATTTAAGGTGGTGTGTGATGGGTACGGGAGTGCTCCTGGAGCCACTGAAATGGCTGGCGGAACAACTGGATGTGGCGGATCGTATCGAATTCACCGGTTATTTGCCTGAAGACGAGGTGGCATTACGTATGCAGGCGGCGGATGCATTTATGTTGCCGACACGATCACTGGAGGGTTTCGGGCTTGTTACAATTGAGGCCAACGCCAAGGGGCTTCCGGTAGTGGCAACACCCGCAGGCGCCAACCCTGAGGTGGCAGGTTCAATCCCGGACAATGTTCTGGCTGATGCAATCACGCCTGAAGCGCTGGCAGAGGCCACCCGTTTGTTGTTTGAGCGGGATGTGGATCATATGGAACGGGCAGGCCGGTTGCATGCGCATATCAATGAACACTTTAATTGGCAACTACATGATCAGGCCTTGATTCGTACGGTTAAGTCGCTGGTCTAGTGCTTCGTCCGCAACATATTTTTCGCTTCAGAGTGCCTCTCATAAGGCATGGCAAGGGAGCCACCATTGCCTGCGCACCGTGCCTTGATCCGAACCGCCTGTGGAACTCTGCATGTGGCTTTGTTTATGTTGGTGTTAGTATGTTGCGGACGGAGCACTAATGCGGATCCTGCATCTGATTACGCGCATGGATGGTGGCGGTTCGGCGGTCAATACGCTGCTTTCGGCTACCGCGCAGCAACAGGCCGGGCACCAGACCTGCCTGGTCTTTGGCCTCTCCGGCGAATCGGAGATGTCGGAAACAGAAAGAGAACAACTCGCCGGACGTATGCAGGTATTTCGTGAAGCAGGTGGGGAAATGGTTGTTCTTTCATCACTGGTACGCCAACCCGGATGGGCCGATTTCGCTGCATACCGGCAGATGCACCAATTGATTGCCCGTGGTTTTGATGTGGTGCATACACATACCTCCAAGGCTGGAGCATTGGGGCGCCTTGCGGCATGGGGGCGTGCCAGAGTGGTGGTGCATACGCCACACGGGCATATTTTCCATGGATATTTCGGGAAGTTGAAAACAAATTTATTTATCGGGATCGAACGATTTCTGGCAGGCAGATCCCATGCTCTGATTGCACTCACTCAAGCGGAGCGTGATGATCATCTGGCGTTGGGAGTCGGGCGGACAGAACAGTGGCGGGTTATTCCCAGCGGTGTAGATGTGGAAGGAATACAAAGACGCGTAACGGTATGGCGGGAAGAATATCCTGATGCGTGGCAGTGGGATGCCGTTAGCGTGGGCAGACTGGCGCCAATCAAAGGCATGGAACGGCTCATCCGGGCATGGGCGCGTGTCTGTGAGATAAAATCCGATGCGCGGCTGGCTGTCGTTGGCGATGGTGAGGAAAGGGAAAAACTGGAAAAGATATGCGGCGAATCAGGTATTGCGGAGAATGTCTATTTTGCAGGCTGGAGTGATCCTGTCCCGTATCTTGCGGTAAGCCGCTGTTTTGCATTGTTGTCGCATAACGAAGGAATGGGGCGTGCGGTGGTTGAAGCCATGGCTGCAGGATTGCCCTGTGTGGTCTCTGATGTATGTGGTTTGAAAGAGCTGGTGAAAAGCGATTGTGGTGCGGTCGTGGATGCAACGGATGTGGATGCCGTAGCGGAGGTCCTGTTGCAGCCATGGCTGGAGGATGTGCGTGCAGCCTGCATGAAACGCGCCGATGCATATTCGGTGGCGGTCATGACGGATGCGTTACAGGATTTGTATGAGGAACTGCTTGCGAATGCGTAACGTGTTGCTGGTGACGTTACTGTTTTTTTCATGTCAGGCATGGGCGGCGCCGGTGCGCGTACTGATGGATGTGCGCAGTACGCATTCGGATGGCGCGCACGACATGGATACGCTTGCATTGATGGCGGAGAAACGCGGTATTGATGTGCTGATATTTGGCGAACATGATCGTTCCAGTATCCGTTTTGGCATAGCTCCGATGTCGCGGGTTCTGGGTTATTCCATGGAGCATCCATCCTTGTTCACCACGGGTTTGGCATCATTTTTTACCGATCTTGCGCGTGTGCGCGGAGCATATCCCGGCATGACATTCATGGCGGCGACGGAATCCACGCCCGGCTATTCCTGGACCGGGATTCCATTTCGCGATCTTACGTTGCACAACGCCGAACGCCATATCATTGCGTTGGGGATTGAACGTCCCGAGCAGGTTGAAGCGCTACCCGATTATACGCTCAGTCATATTCACGGTCCGTTCAAGGTCTCAATGGCCTTTTGGTGGGCACTAGTTGGCGGCGTGCTAATCATGCTGCTCAGGCGGCGCAAGCGGGCGGTGGCGTTGCTTCTTTTCGCCGCATTCGTGGCTTTTTTATCAACGTGGTTGTTGAAACCCAAAGTGGATGCCGATGCGGATTTTATCAAAATGGCACAGCAGCAGGGGCTGTTTGTTATTTGGGCGCATCCGGGAACATTGTCCGGTGTACGTCCCGGCCCCATGGGTGTGAAACTGGATACACCACCATACAGTCGGCGCGTGTTTCATGATCCCACAGCGGATGGATTTGCGGCTGTTTATGGTGACACGGATACGAATACCGGGCCGGGAGGCTTGTGGGACCAGTATATGATGAATTATATGTTGGGACTGCATGATGCGCCGATATGGGGTGTGGCGGCGGGGGATTTTCACAAACAGGGGGAGGCGGGTGAATATCTGGGTAATTTTCCCATGGATATGTGGGTGGATAAGCGAACTCCGGCGGCCATCCTTGCGGCGATGCGTAAGGGACATATGGCGGCATGGGGTATGCCAAAAGACCGGAATCTGCGGGTGAGATCACTATTCCTTGAGGATGCAACGGGGCGCCGTTTGCTACCGGGCGACGAGATAACAGCATCCGGTCAGGTTGTCCTGCATTGTTCGCTGGAGGAACGCCCGGAGAAATGCGGGGACACAACTCTTATTTCCACCGCCACTGATAAAATTGAGCAATGTTGTGGAAATAAAGATTGTGTTCCCGCATTTCTCCGGCTTCTACGCGCCCAGATTATTGTGGATGGTCATGTTCTGGCGCAGCCGTTATTGGGGCTTGGCCAACCGTTGCTGGAGACTTTACAACTACCGCCGGGCGCACATGTCATCCGCTTGCGTATCCCGGCGCAACACGGTATTCGTATGGAAGCCAATCCTTTTCTTGTGCGGGTTCCAGGATGAAACTGATTGCGATTCACCAACCCAACTTCCTGCCGTGGCCAGGATTCTTTCATAAGTGGATGCTGGCCGATACCATGGTGTTGCTGGATACGGTGCAATATGAAAAAAATGAGTGGCAGAACCGCAACCGTATCAAGGCAGTGTCCGGCGCGCAGTGGATAACGGTACCGGTGAACTACCGTTATCCTCAGAAAATCAATGAAGTGACGATTGCTGACTGGCGCTGGGTGCGCAAAGCGTGTGCGAGCATTGAACAAGCCTATGCAAAAGCGCCCTGTTTTGAAGCGTACTGGCCATTGGTTCGGGAAGTATTGAACCGGCCCTGCGTGCAGTTGAAGGATTTGAATGTGGCACTTATCCGCTTGATCGGGGATGCCGTGGGATGCACCTCCCCTTTGTGGCTGGCATCTGATCTTGAGGTGGATCATACAGACCCAACGGAACGTCTGCTCAAGCTTTGCATGGCGCTGGATGCCGACGCATACCTGTCCGGGCAGGAAGGGCGAACGTATTTACAGCGGGAGAGGTTTGCCCAATCGGGGCTGGCATTGTACTTTCAGCAAATTGAGGCGCCGGAATATTCGCAACTGCATGGTGATTTTGTGCCATATTTGTCCGTGCTGGATATGTTGTTCAATACCGGGGCTGATGCTGCGGAAATTATTCGTGGAATGGGAGGAATAGTGCGATGAACAGAATTCTGGCGCTGGCGCCGCATCCGGATGATATAGAAATCGGTTGTGGTGGAACACTGGCAGCTTATGCCGGGCAAGGTGCCGAAATACACCTGTTTGTGGCTACGGATGGCGGCAAGGGCGGTGACGGAGCGGCGCGCAAATCCGAACAGGAAGAAGCTGCAAAAATTCTCGGTATCAAGGCGGTGCACTGGGGTGGTTTTGAAGACACGAAATTACCGGCGGAAGATACGCTGATTCACGCCATTGAGGACAAGGTACAGGAGATCAAGCCATTGATTGTGCTGGTCAATCATCATGAAGATACCCATCAGGATCACCGGACGCTGGCGCGGGCAGCACACTCGGCGACCCGCTATGTACCCAGTGTTCTGGCTTATGAAACACCGACCAGCAGCAATTTCTCACCTACGGTCTTTATGGATATTCACGACACATTATCCGACAAGCTCAAAGCACTGGATGCACATGCTTCTCAGGTCGAGAGAACGAATATTCAGGGCCTGAATATTGTCGAAATCGCACTTGCAACAGCACATTTTCGCGGCGTGCAAGGTAAAATTTCCTGTGCGGAGGCTTTTATGCCCATCCGTATCCAGCTATAGAACCCATCACATCCATGATTCCTCATTCGAGGCCTGTGTTCGGACCCGCATTTACCGATGCGGTGCAACAGGTCGTGAAAAGCGGCCAGCTTGCCACCGGAGAAGTATGCGCGGCGTTGGAGGCCGAGGTTGCCAGGCTGATTGGCATCGGGTACGCCGTCACGGTGGATTCCGGGACCAGCGCCCTGATGCTGGCGCTATATGCATTAAAGGCAAAAGGGAAAATAAGGCGTGTTGGCATTCCCGCCTATGCTTGCCGGGCCGTTTTGCATGCGGTTCGGGCAGTGGGCGCCGAACCTGTATGCATGGATTGTGGTGAGGACTTGCGGCTGGATGCCGAAAAGGCAGGGGAGATGGCCGAATCGCTGGACGCGGTTATTCTGGTGCATCCGTTCGGGATGATTGAGCCGATGGCGAAGGAATCGTGGCCCTGCCCGGTTATTGAAGATATTGCCCAGTCAGCCGGCGGTCGTATGGATGGACAAACGAGTGAAGATGGCCGCATGCTGGGTAGCTTCGGGGATGTTTCCATCGCATCCTTTTATGCCACCAAGCCATGGGGTGGTGCCTGTGGCGGCATGGTTATGAGTTCCGATTCGGACGTGTGTGAACGGGTGCGTCACATGCGTTGCGCGGACACAGCGGACATCACGCTACCGTATGCCGGAAACCATCAACTTTCCGATATCCACGCCGCGCTGGCCCGCGTACGTATATCGCAGTCAAATCAGGAGCACGAATGCCGTATGCGGCAGGCAGCGGCCTATGATGAATGGTTTACGGAGATGAAGCTTGTCCCGGTCATGCGCGAAGCATCGTGCAATCATTACCGTTACATTGTGCGTGTGGACGATGCATTAAGCGTGATCAAAGCCTTGCATAGCTACGGCGTGGGTGCGGCCCGTCCGGTGGAGGAGCCACTTTCCAGGTTGGTTGGGCAGTGTTGCCAGGGTGCGGAAACCGCATGGCAACAATGCGTTTCTCTGCCCTTGCTTGCCGATATGAATGAGGATGAGCTGGATTGTATGAAAAAGGCGATTGCCGCATGTATGGGCTAAGACCTTCATTAACAAAGTCACCTTCAGAGCTCGCCGGATGGTGTGGATCAAGGCGCGGCTTACAGGCAAGGGTGGTTCCCTTGGCAAAAGCCGCAACGCCGAGCCGGGCCATCCGGCGAGCTCCCTTCGGGCGAGCCACCGGGCAGCCATCCGCAGCATTGCTCGGGCTTGCAATAGGCCCCGCTATTGGCGCACCCTCGTGCCTTGTGGCTGACTACCCGGTGACTCGCTGAATGAGCCTTTGTTAATGAAGGTCTTAGTCGTATTCGACCATGTGGTGAGCCGTGTGTTGGGGCTGACAGGCGGTTTCCTGCTTTCTCTCCCCTGGTTTAACCTTGGCCCGCTTGGTCAGGGTATCAAGATTGCGCTGGCGTCACTGCTGTTGACCTATGCCGTGATGCCGGTAGTGATTCGTTTGGCCAGGCGCATGGGTGCGGTGGATCATCCGGATGCGCGGCGGGTTCATCGGGAGCCGACCCCCAGAATCGGTGGACTGGCGGTATTCGTCTCCGTGAATATGACACTATTCCTGAATTTCAATTATTCCCTGGCGTTGAAGGGCGTGTGCATTTCAGCCATTCTTGTTGCCCTGTTATCCTTGTGGGACGATGTGCGCGAGTTGCCGGCAACCGTCAAACTGGTCGGGCAACTGGTGGCGCTGCTTGTGTTGGCCGCATTTGGCGTGCATGTGGAGTTCGCACCGGATGTGTGGTGGGGAGACCTGGCTGAATATGCCGTGACTGCGCTGTGGGTGATTGGTATTACCAATGCTTTCAATTTTCTGGACGGAATCAACGGTCTGGCTACTTCGCTCGCGGTTTCGGTTTGCCTTTTGATGGGATTGCTGGCGTGGAATACCGGCCAAGAGTTTATGTTGCTGCTGTGTCTGGCTGTTGCCGGGGCATCCGCCGGATTTTTGCCGGACAATGCACGGTACAAAAGTCCGGCGCGTGTATTTCTGGGTGATGTGGGTAGCACCTACCTCGGCTGGATGATGGCCGGTATCGCGGTGATGGGGGATTGGTCGAGCGAGGGTCCCGTCAAGGCATATTCAGCCCCGATTCTGATATTTTCGGTGATGATTTTTGACATGATCTACACCACGGTTGCACGTATTTATCGCGGTGACGTCAGGAGTCTGCATGGCTGGATTGCCTATGTAGGGCGCGACCATTTGCATCATCGTTTAATGTATCTTGGTTTGTCGCAAGGGCAAACCGTGCTGGCTATTGTTGGCTTGTCTTTGATTACGGGACTTGCGGCATTGTCGCTGGTGGAAGCAAACCGCATGATTATCTGGTTGCTTCTCGGTCAGAGCGCTGTGATCTATATGTTGCTTAGTTTCATCATGGTATTGGCTGCCCAGCACGTGAAAGAAGGTGACTAGCTTTTGGGCGAATTATTGCAACGCTGGCAGGTGCTGAGTTCCGAACTTGATGTTGTCCATGTGCATTTACTGGCGGTATCCAAATATGCGTCGGATGAGGCGGTTCGTTGTTTGATGGATGCTGGCCAGATGGATTTTGGCGAATCCAGAGCGCAGAACCTACGTGACCGGGCGGAACGGTTCCCGGACGTGAATTGGCATATGATTGGACCGCTGCAGAAAAACAAAGCCAAATATGTCGGTCGGTATGCTTTCATGTGGCACAGTGTGGAAGATGTCGAAACGGCGAAGGCTGTTGCGGCGCATGTGTATAACAGGAGACTTCCGGTCATGCTGCAGGTCAATATGGCCGGAATACCTTATCAGCATGGCGTGGAAATTGGCCGGATTCCGGCTTTTATTGAACAACTGATGGATATTTCTGCGCTTCACATTTGTGGTTTGATGTGCATGGCCCCCAAAGACGGTGATGTGCGTACCTGTTTTCGTGACTTGCGCCACTTGCGAGATCAGCTCGTGGGTGGAAGCCTGCGCCCGCCCCGGCTTTCAGGTGATCTGAAATTATGCATGGGCATGAGCAGCGATTATCGTACGGCCATTGAGGAAGGCTCGAATATGGTGCGGCTGGGTTCCGCTCTGTTCGGGTCAAAACATGGATGAAAGGAAGGTGTGAATGCAAAACCTTAAAATCAGTTTTATCGGTGGCGGCAATATGGCTGAAGCATTATTGGTGGGTCTTATCCGGTCGGGCCATGCGCCGGGGCATCTGACGGTGGCTGACGTTCAGGCTGATCGTTTGGATGAGTTGAAGCAATCCTACGGTGTGCGTGTGACGCAAAACAATGCCGAGGCAGCGATGGAAGCGGATGTACTTTTACTTGCAGTGAAGCCCCAGCAAATGGATGTGGCGCTGAAAAGCATTGCAGGGAAGATTGATAAAGGGACAACGGTGATCAGCATTGCTGCTGGCATCGGCATCAAGCATTTGCGCGAAGGTTTGGGGGATGAGGTTTGTCTGGTTCGCGTCATGCCCAATACCCCCTGTCTGGTAGGTGCGGGGATGTCTGTACTGTTCTGCGATGCGGGAGAAGACCATTGCACCCGCGCCGAATATATTCTGGCCTCTTCGGGAAAAACGGCATGGGTGAATGATGAAGATATGCTGCATGCCGTGACGGCAATTTCCGGCAGCGGCCCGGCTTACTTCTTTCTTCTGGCGGAATTGATGCAGGCCACGGCGCATGCGTTGGGCTTACCGAAGGAATTAAGCGGTGTGCTGGTGACGCAGACAGCTCTTGGCGCAGGCCGGATGCTGGTAGAAAGCGGTAAAACGGCGGAAGAATTGCGGCAACAGGTTACCAGCCCTGGTGGCACCACCCAAGCCGCGCTTGAAGCCATGTTTGAAGGCAATATGCCGGATGCGGTGCGCGCTGCGATTACCGCGGCCGCCAAACGTTCGAAGGCGTTAGCCTGATGTTTATGCTGGGTTATTTCCTACAAGCCCTGGCCGGGGTGGTGCATGTGTTGTTGATGGCGGTTATGCTGGTGGTGATTGCACGCGCTGTCCTGTCCTGGGTATCGCCCGATCCATATAATCCCATTGTGCGCGTGATTATCCAGCTTTCTGAACCGCTGTTATATCCCATTCGCAGAAGGTTGCCAATCATGGGTGGACTCGACCTTTCACCCATGCTGTTAATTCTTGCAGCCGTTTTTCTGGATAATTTTCTGGTACCCAGTTTGCAACGCATTGCACTGAACATGTTTTCGTGAGCGGGGCCGATACGGCCATCACGGTTGGGAAGGGGGGTATCTATGTTGATGTACATGCTCAGCCGGGTGCGCGGAAACCCCGGTTACGTGGCATGCATGGCGATGCAATAAAAATTGCCGTGCGCGAAGCTGCACAGGATGGGAAGGCTAATGCCGCTATTGTCAATTTCATGGCTGAATTACTGGGTTGCACAAGACAGGACGTAGAGGTGGCATCCGGCCATACATCACGGCGAAAACGGTTATTCGTCAGTGGTGATGTACAGCTTATTATCAGCCGTTTGCACGAAATACTCAAAGATGCTTGAACGTATGGCTGCGCGGCCAGTGCCGTGGCTGTTACTGTTTTGTGCCGTGAATTTCGCCTTTATGCTGGGTGGTCATTCCTTGTGGGACGTAGATGAGCCCAACAATGCCGTGTGTGCCCGTGAAATGCTCGCGGCGGGCAACTGGTGGGTGCCTGTATTCAATGGAAGCCTCCGATTTGACAAGCCGATCCTGCTCTATTGGCTGATGATACCGCTGTTTCATGTATTCGGTGTGCATGAGTGGACGGCGCGCCTGCCATCGGTGATGGCGATTAGTTCGTTGGTGTTGGTGGTCTTTTATTTCGGGCGGCGCATGGCGGATGCGCGCACCGGTTTGATTGCTGCGTTGTTGCTGGTTAGCAGTCTGCATATCGTGGTGATTGCCCGGGCCGCCACGCCTGACCCGTTGCTGATGCTGTGCATTGGGTTTGCGCTATCCGCTTTTCTCTGTTTTTACCTTGAAGGGATGGAAAATTATCGCCTGTTGATAGCTGCTTATGTAGCGCTGGGGTTCGGTGTGCTGGCCAAGGGGCCCGTGGCTATTCTGCTTCCGGCACTGGTGATGCTGGCATTTCTTCTGATGATGGGGCAGCAAGAGAATATAAAGAAGTTCCGGCCCATTATCGGTTTATGTGTTATTCTGGCCGTGGCCCTGCCATGGTATATTACGGTGGGTGTATTGACCGATGGGGAGTGGCTGAAAGGGTTTCTGCTGCATCACAATATTGACCGGTTTACCGGGGTTTTGCAGGGGCACCGCGGGTTCCCTGGATTTTATATCCTTACCTTCCTGGGTGGATGGTTGCCGTGGAGCGGTTTATTGGTGGCGGCGCTAGGTTTGGGTGCGTGGAAGCGCACCACGCTGCAAAAGCAACCTGTTCGTTTGTTCCTACTGTGCTGGATAGGGATGTTTTTCATCTTTTTCACGCTGGCTAGCACACGCCTTCCTAATTATATGTTGCCTGCCTTTCCGGCGACGGCTCTGGTGATGGCTTTCTGGATTCGAGAGCATGAAGAACAGGCCAGAAACTGGCTAACCCGAGGGGCGCTGTTGTTATCCCTTGCCGTGATTGTGGGTTCGGGCATTGCATTACAGAAGCAGTGGCCCGGCGAATGGGTATATGCGCTGTGTTTTATGCCACTATTGATTGCCGCATTTGTAAGCATACGTTTAAAGCTGGAACGAGCCATGCCTTTGATTGCTGCGGGGATGGCAGCCAGTGTCATTTTGCTCACCGGATGGGGTCTCCCGGGTTTTGACCACCATAAAGTTACACCTGAACTTGCCGAGGCCGCCAACCGTGCAGGATTTGACGGGAACTCGCTTGCGACCTTCCGCTATTTCCAGCCATCACTATTGTATTATCACGGTGGCCGTCTACCGATGCTGGCGAATATGCATGATGTGTCGGTATGGCTGATGCAGGGAAAAGCAGTGGTATTGCCGCAGGGGGCGCTGACCGAGTTTCCTTCTGCTATTCTTCCTCATCTGGTTATTCATAAGCGCAGTTTTGGCATGGTGGCCAGAAAGTGGCTGTTACTTATCAGCTTGAGACCTGTGGAGGGGTTAACGTGGCCCAGGAATTAATTTCTATTGTCGTACCGGTATACCGGGAAGAGGAGAATATCTCTCTTCTGGTTGAGGAAATTGCTCAGGCATTGGGTGACAGGCCCTATGAGTTGATCATCGTCGATGACGGATCCGATGATGGCACGTTTGCCCGGATCGAGCAGGCATGCGCGAGTGATAGCCATATTACGGGGATTCAGTTACGTCGGAACTTTGGTCAGACTGCAGCCATGAGTGCCGGGTTCGAAGCTGTGCATGGTGAGTACATTGTATACATGGACGGTGATTTACAGACGGACCCAAAAGATATTCTAAAGCTGCTTGAACGGTTAAAACGGGATAATCTGGATATGGTCAATGGCTGGCGTAAGGATCGCAAGGATGCTGGTCTCACACGCAACCTGCCATCGCGCATTGCCAACGCTCTGATACGCCGGTCCACCAAAGTCCGCATGCATGATTACGGTTGTCCGATGAAACTGATGCGGGTTGAGGTCGCCCGGAATCTTCGTCTTTATGGGGAACAGCACCGTTTTCTGCCGGCGATGGCGGCATTATTCGGAGCGCGGATTGGCGAGGAAGTTGTGACGCACAGGCCAAGGCGCTTTGGTGAAAGCAAGTATGGGCTGGGGCGTACCACTCGCGTGCTGGTTGACCTGTTGCTGGTGCTGTTCTTCCAGCGATTTACTGACCGGCCATTGCAGCTCTTTGGACCGGCAGGGCTTCTGAGCTTTGTGGCGGGTGTTGGCATAGACCTGTGGTTGAGCATGAGCAAGCTTGTTTTCGGAACGGAACTGGCAGGCCGACCTATGTTGCAGCTGGGCTCACTGCTGATTCTCAGTGGTTTACTGCTGTTTGGCATTGGCTTGATTCTGGAAATGCAGGCGCGCACCTATTATGAATCTACCGGACGGCGGCACTATGCAATTCGGAAAAAGGTTGGCGTACAAAAGCAAGAGGATGCTTCCTGAAATTTCATGGCAAAGCTGGCAATCAAAATAGGCATCAGCCTGCTGTTGTTGGCGGGATTGGCGCGTTATATTGATCTTGAGGCTGTGCTGGAACGCTTGAAAAACGTCAATTTTTTATGGGTGGTGCTGGCCAGCTTCTTCCTGATGGTTGGGCAAGTGTTATCCGCCATACGCTGGACTTGGCTGGCGCGTGGATTGGGCCTCGTGGTGCAAATGTCACGCAAGATTGAATTGTATTTTCTGGGGATGTTCCTGAGCCTGTTTTTACCTTCCATTATCGGTGGTGATGTGGCGCGTGGTTATCTGTTGGCACGTGGGCGGGAAGGTGCGGGCTGGGCCGCGGCCGCCAGTGTCATTCTGGAACGGATCAACGGCGTGGTGGCGATCAGCATTATTGCCACAGTTTGTATGCTAGGGCTTGATTTGCCACCACAGTGGTGGATTGCGTGGATGGGGGCAGTATTTGTTCTGTGGGCCGGAATGCTGACGTATTCGTTTTGGCACCGAAGATTGCCGCGATGGATGAAACGCTGGCAATCGCTGCCGATTGACCAGCCTGTATTTTACCATGCCTGGTGGAAGGGCCTTCTCTTGTCTGTTTTATTTCAAACGTTGGTGGTGGAAATACATGTCATTCTGGGACATGCCGCCGGGCTGGAAATATCCTGGCTAGCCTATGGAGTAATGGTTTGCCTCGTTGCACTGGCCTCGGCCATTCCGGTTTCTTTCAATGGGTTTGGTGTTCGGGAAGCGGGTTATGTGGGGCTGGCTACATACTTTGGTGGCAGTGCGGAAGCGGCAGCGGTTATGGCGGCATTGTGGGTGGTGGTGCTGGCGGTTGCGGCTTTGCCGGGAGCCTGGGTGTTATGGCGCTTGGGTGGGAGCAGTGCGATCAGGCGGGAAAGCTAAAGCGGATTCTCCTTCAGCCTCTGAATGGTGTATTCCGCGCGTTTATCTATAAAGGCGCCCAGCGTTTTGAATGTGGCAGGATGGAGGCTTTCCAGAATACGCATGGCATCCTTATCCAGCTTTAGCATATCCAGATCACTGGCGGCGACGGCGGAATAGGCCAGAGACCTGCCACGATTTTGCGCCAGTTCGCCGAGCATGTCGGCATCCCTCCGTATTTCCAGAAGCACCTCGGCCTTGGCCCGGTTGAGATAGCGGATTTCGACCTCACCCGATAAGATGATGTAAATACCTTTGGGCGTTTCTCCCTGGGAAAAAATGCGCTCGCCACGTTTGGCAAAACGGGTGAGGAGATCCTTGGCCAGAGCCGCACGCACACTATCTGGCAGTTTTTTGAATACCGGATGGCTGAAAAAGAAGCTGTCCAGCATGCGGTGGGAAAGTAATTGTGAGAGATGGTTTCTGAAGTTGCAATCGGCTTCCAGTACCTGCTGGATCGCAGTCAGGTCCACCCGGATGATGCGGCTTGGTTCGGCGGTAAACACCGATGCGTACCGGGATTTTCTCCGCAATGCACCGAATTCACCATACACATCGCCTGGATGCAGGTATGCCAGCCTCTTGAGTTTACCGCCAATCTGCCTACCGATAGAGAGCTTGCCATTACACACAAAGTAGAGGTCGTGCGGCGTATCTCCTTCGTGCAGCATCTCTACACCCTTGGATACATGCATGATACGGCTGGCACTGTTGAGAATACGTAGATTGATGGCGGACATACCTTCGAGGATGGGAAAGTCTTTCGCATTGAGCAGTTCCATCTGTTCTTGTGGTGGACGGATGCCCGACAAGTCAAGAAACTCATGATTTTGCTCGCTCATACTTCCTCCAGTAGGCTGTATGCCGGACTATAGAGCATAGATGGTGCCATGCGCCAGTTCAGGTTTCTCCACAAGGTTATACGGGAGGTGAATTGAGTCAGGGAATTTCCATGCGTCGGGGATACCGTGTCAGATTTTCACATCCGTTTTTATCTACCACTACCATATCTTCTAGCCGCACTCCTCCCAGTCCGGGGTAATACAGGCCCGGTTCGATGGTTACGACATTTCCAGTGTGCAATACATCATCACGGATAGAAATCCGCGGTAATTCATGCACATCCAGTCCGACGCCGTGACCTGTGCCATGGAAAAAGCCGGCCTGCCGTCCTCGTCTTGTCCCTGTGGGAAAACCACATGATTCAAAATGCCGGGTAATGGCCTGATGAATCTTTGCCCCGTGCACGCCATCACGCATCATGGAGAGCCCGATATCCTGTCCTTCCCGTACTGTGCGATAGAGTTTGCGCACATCGCTGTTTGCTTTTCCCTTCACATAGGTACGGGTCATGTCGCCCCAGTAGCCCGAAGCCAGCAGGCGGGGAAAGATGTCGATTATCATGGGCTGATGTGCCTTTAAATAACCCCGGCCGACTTGATGCGGGTCGGCGGCTTCGCGTCCGCAGGCCACAATGGTATGTGATGGAATGGCGCCACGTGCGATCAGAAAGGTTTCGATTTCACTACGAACATGGCTGGATTTTATTTTCTTGCCTGTTTCCGGATGGCGCAGAATGCCGTCGTTGCCGATGGATGATGCAGCCAGGAACTGTTCTGCGGCACGCATGGCCTGCCGGGTCAATCGCTCCACTTTTCTCAATTGCCCGATTTCATATTCGGATTTAATAGCACGTTCGGGGAACAGGGAGCCGGCGCAGGGAATGATTTCAAATCCCCATGTACGCAGATGTTCGGCGTATATAAGAGGGAAGTTTCCCGGAACGTTGATGGAATGGACGCCATGTTCGTACAAAAAGGCGGCAGCGGCAGCCTCCAGCTCTCCCTCCCATTTCAATTTCCGTGCTTTTTCACGCCACGGTGCATCCAGATGAATATGCGTAAGTCTGGAATCTTTGCGGGCGCGATCCACCTCCAGAGGGGAGAACAATCCGTGCCATTGATGATTCAAACCGATAACAATAAAAGCATCGGGTACGAACAATCCCGAAGCATAAAGCATATCCGCATCGTGTTCAGAAGCGGCAATCATCAATTTTGCACGCTGTGTCATACTGTATTCTCTGACTCTAACTCGATTAAATCGCGGATGCTGACCTTGGCCAGGGTATCTTTGCGTTCCCGTTCGAGACGCAGATAGAAGCCTGCCAGTGTGCGTCCAAGCGACGTATCACACCAGTCTTCCGGGATACACATCGCTTTGTCGGCGAGCGCATCGTAGATTTCGGTGAGGTAGAGGCGGGCTGCGTCCATGCCGGGCACCCATGCTTCCTCACCATTATCGCTGATGGCGCGCAGCAGCCCCTTTTTGCACAAGGTGTCCAGCCATTCCTGCAGGATATTGTCCGGCACGCCTGTTTCGCGGGTCAGGGCGTCCATGTGCAGCATACGGCCCTCCTGTAATGATTCCGCGGCACGGACCAGAATCAGGTGGGCGAAGAACTGCTGCACGCCGGGTTGTGCGAAGGTGACATTCTTCCTGTGAGATTGTTCGGGGTGTTGCAAGCAAAAGACGATTTCCGAACCCATCAGCACCACCACCCAAATGAGGTATAACCAGATAAGGAATATCGGAAGAGTGCCCAGTGCCCCATACAGGCGTTCGTAGTTGGCCAGTTCGGTGACATAAAAGGCAAAGCCGTTTTTTGTCAGTTCGAATAATGCACCGGCGATTAATCCGCCACTGATGGCAAAACGGAACGGAACGCGTGTATTGGGAAGCACCATATACAACGTGGCCATCGCCAGCGAGGACATCATCCATGGAATGAGGAAGGGCGCTTTCTGCAGGGTGACTGCATGGGCTGTGACATCGCGCAGGACGGGAAGCGCAGCAAAGTACGAAGTGATGGTAATGGATGCGCCGATCAGGACGGGGGCAAGTGTGAGCGTTGCCCAGAAGGCCGTGAACTTGGATAACCATGGGCGTGTTCGGGAGATACGCCAGATATAATTGAAGGCTTCTTCCATGGTATTCAGCAAGGCCATGGATGTGACCAGAAGTCCGATAATGCCAAAGATGGAAAGAGCAGTGGTTTTGCTGGCAATGCCACTCAGATAGCTTTCCACCACCTCATGGCTGGTCGGCAGCAGGTTACTGAGCAGCATATCGCGGATTCTTCCGGCAACCACGTCGAATGCCTGGAAGCTGGTAAATACGGATACGCCAAGGGCGACCAGGGGCACAATCGCCAGCAGGGAGGCATAGGCAAGTGCGGAGGCGCGCTGGATGCACTGGTCATGCACGAAGCGCCCGCCTACCCGGTGCAAAAAGCGCAGCAGGTGCATGGCGCGACGCTTGAGCGCAGGTAGACTGGCGATATCCGCCACATCCATTTCGAGCAGGCGCGTCACGTGATGTTTTAATCTTGTATCCAGTGCTCCATCCCCTTTGAACTCAAGGTAATGTTCGAATATTTACTTTGAGCCTACTGAAATTAAAGTGTGGATGATTGATCCTTCCATATCAAGTGCTGTTGACACTCCCCGGACAGGTTCGTAACGTTCGCGCCTCCTATTCCCCGGTAGCTCAGTTGGTAGAGCGGGTGACTGTTAATCACCTTGTCGCTGGTTCGAGTCCGGCCCGGGGAGCCAGTTAGGACAGTGCTGGTTTGTGCCAATGGGCATAGACCTTTAGCCTTCAAGCATGTCCATGATTCAGTCGAAATTCGGGCGCGCCTCCACTGTGCGATATATTCTGCATTTGTGGCCCCTGCCGTTGTTGTTCCTGATTGCACAAATTACCATGAAATTGACTGGAAACAGTGGCTTTCTTGGGCTTCCTCTCCGGGTTTCCGGCATAGACTTATCCCTGTTTCTGTTGTTTTTTATTCTGGCCGCAGCATGGGTATATTGGCCCATGTCCCACATCATACGCCACCAGAGTCTTGGGACGGGGCAATCCAAGCTGGATTATGCCATGATGACCCAACTGCCATGGCGTGCTTTGAAAGCATATCTCGTAACTGGTGCAATTTTTGGCACCTATTTGATGATTTTGCTGCTGGCGTTATCCGAATTTTCCGGCAATGCGCCACTGACCCTTCGCATGGTCATTTCTCTGGTATTGAGTGTTTATTTCAGTGCGCTGGTATTGGTGCCGGCCCTTGGCGTTGCTATAACTGTTCACTACGGCCTCATTCTGAGGCTTTCCCAGACACCAAATACGATGCCTGTGAACACACACGGTGACTGGAATCCCGTGTACTCGCTGACGGATTCATCTCACAGACCATGGCTGGTTTTTATGGTGACCGGATTGATTCCGGCCAGCTTGCTCGCGGTTTTTATCTTTCTGGTTGTCGGAACGGAGGGCGAGGCGGAAGAATATTTTATTGCCTCGCAGGGGCTGGTACTTTTTACCGTATATATTCTGGCCAGCATATGGCTGGTGTTTCTGATGAGCCATTCATTGAAGCTGGTAACCAGCGAACTGGCCAAGGGTCTGCAACATCTTCGGCATGGTCGTTTTGATGCAACCGTTCCGGTGTTAACGGATGATGATCTGGGAGAACTCGCCAGTGGGCTAAATACCGCATTGCAGGGACTGAAGGAACGTGAGGAATTGAAGGATTCGTTGGCCATTGCCGAGGAGATTCAGCAGGGGTTGCTGTCGGATGCGCCATCCGATATTCCCGGATATGCCTTTTGTGCGTTCGAACAAAGCTGCTATTCTGTGGGTGGTGATTATTATGATTTTATAACCTTGCCTGATGGACGCATGTGGCTGGTAATTGCCGATGTGGCGGGAAAGGGTTATCCGGCGGCGCTGACCGTGGCTAATTTGCAGGCCATGCTGCATGTGCTGGCGGCTGAAAACGTTCCTTTTGAAAAAGCGGTGGATTATATCAACAAAGCACTCTGCCAAACCCTCGCAGGGGGACGGTTTGTTACGTTGTTCATGGCCAAGCTACAGCCACAAAGCCATTCCCTGCTGTGGTTGAATGCAGGGCACGTGCCGCCCATGCTATTAACGAAATTGGGTGTGCAGCGTCTGCATGCTTCTACGCCCCCATTGGGGCTGTTGCCGGAGATCGGAATCGAGCCGCAAAGGATTGAACTGCAACCGGGGGATTTGCTGCTAGCCTATACGGATGGTGTGACCGAAACACATAGCGCCAAAGGAGGAGATATGGGTGGGGAAATGTTTGGCGATCAACGTTTGGCCGATTGGCTTATCACCCGCCGGGGTTTTTCGCCGGAGGGTTTGCCGGAGGATTTGCTTAGAACGCTGAAACTGTTTGGCCAGACAACTCAGGAAGATGATATTACACTATTGTGTGTGCAGCGGGAGGGATCATGAATCAGAAAAATCAGGAACGGGATTTTCGCATCGAGCATGACTCGATGGGCGAGATGAAGGTGCCTCGTGATGCCATGTACGGCGCATCCACGGCGCGTGCGGTCGAGAACTTTCCGATTTCGGGCGTTCGTTTTCCACGTGAATTCATCAAGGCGCTGGGGAACATCAAGAAAGTGGCAGCCGGGGTTAACGAGGAGTTGGGCAAACTGGATGGCCAGCGTGCGCAGTTGGTCTCGCAAGCAGCAAGGGAACTCGCCGAAGGACAATGGGATGACCACATGGTGCTGGATATCTTCCAGACAGGATCGGGAACAAGCACAAACATGAACGCCAACGAGGTGATCGCCCATCGCTGTGCACAACTGGATGCCGATATTGCCGTGCATCCGAACGATCATGTGAACATGGGCCAGTCGTCGAATGATGTAATTCCGACGGTCATTCATGTTGCGGCGGTTGATTTGCTCGTCCACGAACTGATTCCAGCCTTGACCCGTCTGCGCGGCATCCTGGCCGAAAAGGCGAAGGAGACGCGCGATGTGGTGAAAATTGGCCGCACCCACCTGATGGATGCCACGCCCATCACGCTCGGACAGGAGATTTCCGGCTGGGCGCGGCAGGTGGAACTCGGTATTGCGCGGTTGGAAACGGTGCTTCCGCACATCACCGAACTGGCACAGGGCGGTACAGCGGTCGGTACCGGGCTCAATACCCATCCTGAATTCGGTGCGCGTATGGCGGCGGAACTGTCCACTTCCTACGGCATTGAGTTTACCGAGGCAGCCAATCATTTCGAGGCACAGGCGGCACAGGATGCGGCGGTAGAATTATCCGGTGCGCTGAAAACGGTGGCTGTTTCGCTACTCAAGATCGCCAACGATGTGCGCCTGCTGAATGCTGGTCCGCGCTGCGGTATTGGGGAGATTACCGTGCCTTCGGTGCAGCCCGGATCCTCAATCATGCCCGGCAAGGTCAATCCGGTGATAGCCGAATCGCTGGCACAGGTTTGCGCTCAGGTCATCGGCAATGATGCGACGATTGTTTTCGCAGGCAGCTCCGGCTTGCTCGACCTGAACGTAATGTTGCCGGTAATGGCGCATAATCTGCTTGAATCAGAACGGCTGCTGGCGAACGCCGCACGTATGTTTGCTGACAAGTGCATTGCCGGGCTTCAAGCCAACGTTGAGAAGTGTGCCGAGCAGATCGAATGGAGCATGAGTATGGTGACATCACTGACCCCAAAAATCGGCTACAATAAGGCAGCAGAGATTGCCAAGCAGGCAATCATCGAGGGTAAAACAGTACGCCAACTCTGTCTGGACATAAATATTCTGTCGGAGGATGAGTTGAATATGCTGCTTGATCCCTCATCAATGCTTCATCCGCATGCATAGCATGAACTGCTTCATGCTTGGTTGAGGATTATTTCGAATGAATGAGCCCCAACCTTTGGATGATGAGTTTCGGCACATATTTAATGAGGCTCCCGTTTCTTTATGGGTAGAAGATTTATCAGATGTAAAAAAAATTATTGTCCGGTTACGCACCTCCGGGGTGGATAATCTGAGAGCACACTTTGAAAACCATCCGGAAGCAGTCAGCACATGTGCAAAAGCGGTCAAAGTCATTCAAGTCAATAAGGCCACGCTGGATATGTATAGAGCCGATAGCGAGAAACAGCTTTTTGAGGGGATAGACAAAACCTTTACTGAAGAATCCTACGAGGTATTCAGGGAAGAGTTGATTGCTCTGGCTGATGGCAAGAGAAGCGTTGCCAGTGAGGCCGTAACGAAAACCCTAACCGGGGAACTGGTTCATATCCTGATACGCATTTCGATTATGCCGGGATATGAGGATACGTGGAGCCGTCTATTGGTTTCCATGAATGATATTAGCGAACGCAAACAATCGGAAGAAAAGTTCAGGGACATGGCAGTTAAATCGCTGGTGGGTATCTACATCATTCAGAATGAAACATTCAAATACGTTAACCCCATACTGGCGGAGATGTTTGGCTATTCCGAGGATGAAATTATCGATCAATTGGGGCCGAAGCACCTGACCGTTGAGGAAGACAGGCCGTTAGTTTCCGAAAACATACGCAAACGGATTGAAAGAAAAGAGAAGAGTATTCACTACATATTCAGAGGAATTACCAAGGATAAACGTATCATTGAAGTTGAGGCCTTCGGTTCGTTTACACACCACCAGGGGAAGCCTGCAATTATCGGAACGCTACTGGATATCACTGAGCGCAAACGGGCCGAGGAAGCGCTGAAAGAGAATGAGAGCCGACTACTGGAAGCCCAGAGAATAGCTCACATAGGGTTTATCGAGGTAAATTTGGAAACAGAACAGGTTTACATGTCCGATGAAACCTACCGTATGTATAGGATCGGAAAAGGGAAAGTCAAGACAATGCCCGAACTTGTGAGTTACGTGCATCCGGATGATCTGGAGCTTGTGCAAAAGAGGCTTAATTTGGTGATGCGTGGTGAGCAGGCATATGATATTGAGCATCGTATCGTGCGCCCGGATGGCTCAATTATGTGGACGCACTCGCAAGCTGAGCTAGTCCGCGATGCTAATGGCAAGGCACTAAAGATAATTGGCACATCGCATGATATTACCGAGCGCAAACGGGTAAAAGAACAATTGCGCAGAGTGAACCGTACCTTACGCATGATCAGCGACTGTAATCAGGCGCTGGTTCGTGTATCGGATGAGCAGAGGTTGCTGGAAACAATTTGTACAACTATCGTAGACGAAGGCGGATACAAAATGGCCTGGGTGGGCGAGGCGGAGCACGATGACGAGAGCCGTGTTGTGCCTTTGGCCCAGACGGGTTTTGAAGATGGCTATCTTGAATCGGCTCACATCTCATGGGCGGACAATAAGTTTGGCAGGGGCCCCTCCGGGCGGGCGATTCGTGAAGGACATTCCTGTATTTGTCAGGATGTTTTTCATGATCCGGCATTTCTGCCATGGCGCGACCAGGCTGTCAGGCAAGGTTATGCAGCGAGCGCGGCTTTTCCTCTGACGGTCAATGGAAAAGTGATGGGCACATTAAATATTTACGCGCCTGACCCGAATGCATTTCATGCCGATGAGATAAAGCTTCTGGAAGAACTGGCTGGTGATCTAGCCTTTGGTATTGAAGTGCTGAGGCACAGAAGGGATAAAGAGATATTGGAGGAGCAATTCCGTCAGGCCCAGAAAATGGAAGCGATTGGTATATTGGCCGGTGGTATTGCACATGATTTTAACAACATACTAGCCGGTATGCTTGGCACGGTCTATCTCGTCCGGGATACGCTTGATGATCATCCCGAAGCGCAAAGGAAGCTGGAGCGGGTTGAGAAAACAGGATTTCGTGCCGCGGACATGATTTCACAGTTGTTGACCTTTGCTCGCAAGGGTATGACGGATATGCAGCCTGTGGCATTAACCTCCTTCCTGAAAGAGGCATTTAAGCTGGCACGCAGCAGTGTCCCCGAGAACATCAATTTCACGCTGGGTGTGCCGGATGCTGAGTGTACGGTGAAGGGTGATGCCACTTTGCTACAGCAGGTGTTGCTGAATCTTGTTAGCAATGCAAGACATGCCGTTACCGGGCAAGCCCGCCCGGAGATTTCTGTTTCGCTAAATGTGCTGGGAGCGGATGAGGCGTTGTGGGAACGGCATCCGGATATTCCGCACAAGTTTTATGTCCGGCTGACGGTTGAGGACAATGGTTATGGCATCCCGGGGGAATACCTCAATAAATTATTCGATCCATTTTTTACCACTAAGGAAGTCGGTGAAGGCACGGGCCTGGGTCTGGCGATGGTGTATGGTGCGGTGGAGTCCCATAATGGTATTATTGAGGTGGAGAGCGAAGAGGGAAAGGGGAGCGCTTTTCATGTGTTTCTTCCCCTGATTGAACAGAATGAGGCCCCCTCCCAGGCTGCAGAGGGCGAGGTGTTGGAGGGACATGGCGAAACCATTTTATTGGCTGATGATGAAAAGTTAGTTTGTGAAGTGTCTCTGGGCTTACTGGAGGCCATGGGTTACCGCGTACTGATAGCGACTAATGGGGAAGAAGCGGTCAGGTTATTCGGAGAACATCAGAGTGAGATTCGTCTGGCTATACTGGATGTGGTGATGCCGCAACTGGGCGGTGTGGATGCGGCACTTCAGATGCGTGTATTTGCTCCGGACTTGCCCATTTTATTTCAGACCGCCTATGGTGAGGAACAGGCTCTTAAGGAGATGAAAAACATGAAATGTTGCCGTGTTGTTGCCAAACCGACAGCTATCCCCGAGCTTAGTTGCATATTGCGCGAACTACTGGATGGGAAGGGCGAAGGGTAAACCTCGACAGCGTACCGGGGTGTTCGTAGTCTGCATGCAACCATGATTGGAGCGATTGAATAAATATGAAACCGGCGATGCTGGTACTGGCAAACGGGACGGTTTTTCAAGGACATGCCTTTGGTACTGTTGGCCATACGGTTGGTGAAGTTTGTTTCAATACTTCCATGACAGGGTATCAGGAAATTCTTACCGATCCTTCTTATACGGATCAAATCATTACTTTTACCTACCCGCATATCGGTAATGTAGGTGTTAACGATACCGATATGGAATCTTCTGAAGCAGCTGTGCGCGGCCTGATTGCGCGTGCACCTGCCCGTATCACGTCCAATTATCGTGCTACGGGTGATTTTGAAATTTGGCTGAAATCACAGAAGGTGGTAGGTGTCGCAGGCATTGATACGCGCTCTCTGGTACGGTGCCTGCGTGATCAGGGCGCGCAGAACGGAGTGATTGCCTCTGATGGCATGTGTGAGGCCGATGCGTTAGCGATGGCGCGTGACTGGCAAGGGTTGGAAGGCCGTGATCTGGCCGGACAGGTCAGTCGCGAACAGGCCACGGGATGGACACAAGGTAGTTATGACCTGGATACTTGCCATCATCGCGACGTTGGAGATGTATGGCATGTGGTAGCCATGGATTTTGGTTGCAAGGACAATATTTTACGTAAACTTGCCGACCGGGATTGCCGTGTCACAGTGATGCCTGCGTCTTCCACGGCAACGGATGTACTGGCACAGAAGCCCAATGGTATCTTTCTTTCCAACGGGCCAGGCGATCCGGCGGCGGTTGGCTATGCGGTGGACACCATCCGCGAACTGCTGGAAACCGATACGCCCATCTTCGGCATTTGCATGGGGCATCAGTTGCTGTCGCAGGCGCTGGGATTATCCACATTTAAACTGAAATTTGGCCATCGCGGCGGGAATCACCCGGTCCGGGATGAAACTACCGGCAAGATTGAGATTACCAGCCAGAATCATGGCTTTGCCGTGCGGGACGATCATGTCCCCGCCCATGTTGAAATCACGCATCGTTCATTGTTCGATGGAACCGTGGAGGGCCTGCAGGTAAAGGATAAGCCGGTATTTTCCGTACAGTACCATCCGGAAGCCAGTCCCGGCCCGCACGATGCGGATTATCTGTTTGATCGTTTCGTGGAGATGATCCGCACCTACTCAGCCTGAAATAGCACGTGTTATAACTCGGTTATGACATTGCCTTCACCATATAATGGTTGGAACCGTGCCTCCGGCATCAGTGAAGGTTCAGCCACACCCAACGACTGTATCCGCTGCCACAGTTTTTCAGCTTCTGCGTGGCTTGCAGCAGGAAAGGTAAATCGCCATGTCGGAATATTGACCATGCGGCGTTCATAACGGTATTTCATGCCGCTTTTTCTGAGTCTGCTTTGCAACTGTTTTGCATAGGCAGCCAGGTACAGGCGGCCCAGCGCCACGCCAAAGCGGGCGTCCGGCTTGATAATGCTGGCTTCGAATCCACGTTTCTCCCATGCCTTTTTAGCGCGGACCGCCTCATCGCGTTTGATAAAGATGCGCACATCATCAAAGGCATGCAGTTCGACTTCTTCCTTGCGGCCAATGGTTATCACAGGTAGCCCGGTTTCTTCCAGACGTGCATGCATGGCCTCAGCCGCTTTCTTCCAAACCATCCGTCGTGTGACGACACGCCAGAGGGTGGGCACAGTTTCCACCGATTCGGGTATCGAGGCTCTTATTTTTTGTGCTTCGGGGATGACTCTCGGAGACTGCCAGCTTGTCCATGCGAGCCATGTCAGCAGAACAAGTAAGATGAACGATGTGAGATTTTTTCCCATTTAACCGAAATGGCGTTTTGCTAATAACAGCAGGCCTTCGAGGGTGAGACGTGGGCGGTGTTCGGTAATGCCTGAGATATCTTTAATCACTGCTACTGACTGTCCACCCGTGGCGATCACCGGCGCGCCCTCATAGCTGGGGAGCGCATGCAGTCTGCGAATGATGCCGCTCAATGCTTCCACCATTCCCCAGTAACTGCCCGTCTGCATGCTGCTCACGGTATCTCGACCAATGAGCGTATCCGTTTTGCCGAAAGAAACCTCCGGTAGCCTGGCGGCGCGACCTGAAAGGGCTGTCAGCGCAAGCTCCATACCCGGCAGGATGAGCCCCCCGGCATAATGACCTTCCGGGGAAACAATATCGAAGGTGGTCGCGGTGCCGCAATCCATAACGATGACCGGACTGCCGAACTGTTCGCGTGCGGCGACAGCGTTGGCAATACGATCCGCGCCAACCTCACGCGGATTCTTATAATCCACGGCCATGCCGGTTTTAACCTCACTGGTTCCGACAAAAGCAGGGGTGGCGCCAAAAACCTTGCTACAGGCTTCTTTCAACACGTCATCCAAATGAGGCACTACGCTGGCGGCAAGAATACCGTGTAAAAAGGGGACAGTTTCACTTTTTCCAGACCTCGGCTGTGCCGTGGAAGAAAGTAAACTGTCCCCTTTCTTACACGTGGTCAGGCCGTGCAGTTTCAGGGCCAGTTCATCGCTGGTCATATTGCCTTCGCTGGATAATTGCCAATGAGCAGTCAAAACATCGCCGTGATACAAGCCAAAGACCATGCATGTGTTACCGATATCTACCAGCAGGAGCGCGGATTTTTCAGCCATGATGCGTCCCCCTCGGTTTCATATCCATCGATTTCTGCTCCATCAACTCAAGATCACCGGAGACCACCCTCTGAATCCCCGAACGGGTACGTAACAGCAATGCGCCATCTTCATCCAGTGCTTCGGCAATACCCTCAATATAGCGCAAACCATCATGCACGCGTACCGACTTTCCACAAGCCGCATGAGCCTGCCACCACTGTTCCCGGACAGGGTCAAAGCCATTATTCAGATATTCCAGATAATGCTGTTCCATGGATTCAAGGATGTGCACCGCAATATCCATGCGCGAAACAGTACGTCTGGAGGCGGTACCCAGATCGGTGGCGATATCCGTTATATCCTTCGGCCAGCCACCGGAGGGAGCGTTCACATTGATACCCATACCGACCACCACGGCCTGCACACGGCCCGGTTCGGCGCGCATCTCGGTGAGAATACCGGCTATTTTTCTGCCGTGGTGAAGAATATCGTTCGGCCACTTGATTCTGATGTCCGGGGCCAGTGGTGAAAGTGCGTGATGGAGTGCCACGGCTGTGAGCAGGGAAATCTGCGGAATCTTTTCCGGGGCTAGCGGGGGTTTAAGTAACACGGACATGGCCAGCGTGTGTTCTGCGATGGTGTGCCATTGACGCTGCAAGCGTCCACGGCCCGCTGTTTGCCTGTTGGCAAGTACAGTTAAACCTTCTTCTGCACCAACGCTCGCCCGGCGCATCGCCTCGGAGTTGGTTGAATCCACTTCATCCAGAACGAGGCACGGGCGTCCAAGCAGACGGGTGTTCAAATGCTGTTCCAGAAAGCGTTCGTTGAGCACATCAGACTCAAGCACATAGCCGCGCCCCTTGTATGCGCGAATATGAATACCTGCCCGCTGCAGGGTATGAATATGTTTCCAGACCGCAGTCCGGCTAAGATTCAGTTTATGCGCCAGTTTATCACCGGACACGGGTGCATGGGCGCCTGCCAAATGCTCCAAAATGGCTTCCCGCGTCGTGTTCATTGAGCTTTTACCCGCATGGAAATATCCAGGGCAGGGGCAGAATGGGTGATGGCCCCGATGGCCAGCCGGTCCACGCCGGTTTCGGCATATTCGCGGGCATTGGATAATGTGATATTGCCGGAAGCCTCCAACAGAATAGATTTGGGAACGATGGTGCGGGCCGTGCGTACCGCTTCCGGCGTCATATTATCCAGCAGAATGATGTCCGGTCGGGCACTGACGGCTTCATGGACTTCATCCATGGTTTCGCATTCTGCTTCCACCCATACATCGTATCCTGCCTCGGAACACATATGAATAGCCTGGCTTAGGGAGCCTGCTGCCGCAATGTGGTTTTCTTTGATCAGCATGCCGCTGGACAGGTCCATACGGTGATTGATACCGCCACCATGCAGCACGGCCTGCTTTTCCAGATGCCGCAGTCCCGGCGTGGTCTTGCGCGTATCGGCAATGGCGCAACCGGTGTCGGCTACGGCATTCACGAAGGTGCGCGTGAAAGTGGCAACGCCGGAGAGATGTTGCAGGAAATTCAACGCTGTGCGCTCGGCGGCCAGCAGGGAGCGTAGTGGCCCTGAAATTCGGCAGATGATGTCGTCTGCATGTACGTCATCACCATCCTGTCTCGCCCATGCTTGGGTTATGTTTTTGTCCATAAATTTAAATACACACCGGGCAGCCTGAATGCCTGAAAGTATGCCGTTTTCTTTGACGGTCAAAGTGGCAGTACCGGATTGTTCGGGTGCAATGGTCGCCTGTGCCGTCAAGTCTGTTGCCGCAGCGTCTTCAGCCAACGCCAGCTTGACCAGTGCACTCAAAGAGCCCACAGCACGCCCCCAATAGCGGTTGCAATACCGGGAAGATTGAAAGGATGCGGGATCAGTGCGCGCGTTGCGGAGGCGGCGATACCGGCCAGTGCGGTTGCGGTGAGCGATTCAAACCAGCCGATTTGATGAAACACATGCAGGCTCCAGCCACAGGTGATGATGACCGTAGCTACCAACCCCAGATGTCCCGGCAGGGTTTGCGCCGGGTTGGCCAGAAATTTCAGTTTGACTTTTCCTGGCCGATCCAGCCAGTGGGCCAGCGGCAGGCCGAGGCATACACTCAATGCAGCGCCAAAGCCAAATTCCGGGAATGGTGTTGAAAAAGCGGCAGCGATAGCCAATGCCGCAGTGAACATAAGCATGGGCCACGGCCACGCCATATTATCGGACCATGCCAAGCTGATTCGGTTAAAGACAGGATGTTTAATGGCGGAAACCAGTAGAATAACAGCTGCGAACAGGCCGATAGCGGCAAAAATGGATGTGGTATTTTTATACACCGGCCAGAATAGCACCCATATCCCGGTGAGCGACCACAGAGCGCGCAGTATCAGGGAAGATGGAACACCATATCTTGCTGCGATACTCGTCAGCCAGCAGCCCTGGCCAAGTCCGATGGCGAACAGAAAAGTGATGATGATATCCAGACGAGGCATGGCGGCAGGCTATCCCAGTCAGAATTTTGCTCAAGAACCGTAAAAATACAGCACCTTCCTTTAAGATGAAGGATGCCCGTTTTTGGGTTAATATTGTCGGCGAGTTAATAAGGAGGGGGACATGACCCAGGATGAAATGAAACAGAAGGTAGCCGAAGCGGCGCTGGAATATGTAAAAGAGGGTACCATTGTTGGTGTCGGCACCGGATCAACGGCCAATATGTTTATTGATGCGTTGGCGACCATGAAGGATAGCATCAGGGGAACGGTGGCCAGTTCCAAAGTAACTGCTGAACGGCTTGCGGGGCATGGTATCCCGGTGCTTGATTTGAACGAGGCGCTTTCGCAGGTGGATTCACTGTCTGTGTATATCGACGGTGCGGACGAATTCGATAACGGCAGGAACCTGACCAAAGGTGGCGGTGGCGCATTGACGCGTGAGAAGATCACCGCTGCAGCCAGTGATCAGTTCATTTGCATTGTCGATGAAACAAAAAAAGTTGAATATCTGGGGGCATTCCCACTACCGATTGAGGTGATTCCGATGGCACGGGAGCTGGTAGCCGGTATTGTCGGGAAACTGGGCGGCGAACCAAGGTTACGTGATGGATTTACCACCGACAACGGCAATATCATTATTGATGTTCATGGCCTGAAAATTGCTGATCCCCGTGGTATGGAAGATGAACTGAACAGTGTGCCCGGGGTGGTGACCAATGGCATCTTCTCACATCAGGGTGCGGATGTTGTACTGATGGGAACGCCGTCCGGAGTGCAGCTAATCGACTGATTGGCTATACTCTCAATCGTTGTAAGGAAAATTAATCCGGGAGGATATTTCTTGTTTTGTACGCAAATCATCCTCACCGGTCTTCTGTCACAACCCATAATCGGGTTATGGGGCATATTATCTTATGAACCGTAGCCGGTATGCCATCCCTTACTGGGCATATGGCCTGCTGATGCTGGCATTTGCCTATATGTTGTACAATGTCTGGTATTCCAATCATAATATTTCCCATATCAATGAAGCACATATTCAGCAGATTGTTCACGTTGAGGGTTTCTCTCAGGACTTGATCAGCGCGCACCTGTGGCTGGCAAAATACATGGCTCCACCACATGATCCGAACAGCCTGAAAATCTACCAAAGCATGTGGGAAAAAGCGGGAATCCATCTTGAAAGGCTGCGCGAGCTGGTTCGGGTTCATGAACCTGGAACAGCAATCCTCCAGAATATCCGGAGGGCGAATGAGCATTTACAGATAGTGGATCAATTGGCTCGGACACGCATCGCCAATCCTCAAAAAGGGGGCGTGAATAGCCCGCTGGATGATGAGTATGACCAGCAACTTGATGTTGTGCTGAACATCGCCGCTAATATTGAAAATTCAATAGTGCAGTCTACCAATCGGCATATTGCGGCCTTCCAGCATAACCGGAAGTTTTTATTGCTCACAGCTGTGATGGGGATGTTACTGGCACTGTTTTTCCTCTGGATTCTGGACCGCAATCGTAAAAAAGCAGCCGAAGCTGCATTGGAGGCTGAACGGCAACTGCATCGAACTACGGAATTTCTGGAGGCTTTTTACAATGCCACGCCGGATATGATTTTTGTACACGACGAAAGCGGACGGATTCTGGATGTCAGCGACACAGCGGTGGCGCGCTATGGTTGTCCCAAAGAAGAGTTGATCCAATGGGAACTGGGGCGATTGATGGGCAAGGACTGTGATGTCGAAGAGGCCAAAGGCAGGCATATGCAAGCGGTTGCCGGCGAGGCTGTCGATTTTGAATGGGTGGCGCGCACAGCCGACGGCGAAGAATTCCCTGTAGATGTTCGTTTGAGGCCATTGCCTGAAATTGAGGGAGAGAAGGCCCGCGTGGTGGCCTATGTACGGGATATCAGTGAGCGCAAGCAGCGCAATGAAGAACTGCTGCATCTGCGTGCGGCCATCGATCAAATACCCGATGCGCTGTTTATCACCGACCGTGAAGGCCGTATCGTGTATACCAATTCCGCTTGCGAGCAGTTCTATGGTTTGGCGCGGGATTCGATGCTGGGCGAATGTGCCGCCAAGTTGCGTGGCGGAGATGTGAACGACGATCTGTACCGGGGCATCAAAGCCAGGCTGAATAGCGGTGCCGTATGGAAGGATCAACTGCAAATAAATATTTTGAACAAGCCTCGCACTGTGCGACGCATTGTCTCGCCGGTCAGTGATGGTCGCGGGGTGATTTATCACGTCTGTATAGATCACGATATGACCGACGAGCTTACACAACAGCAGAAGATGGAGCATACCCAACGCCTGGAAAGCCTGGGTGTGCTGGCTGGTGGCATCGCGCACGATTTCAACAATATTCTGACTGCCATTATGGGTAACGCTGCTCTGGGGCGGATGAAGATGAAGGATACAGATCCGGCCCTGGTACATCTGGCCCGCATCGAAGAATCCAGCCGTCGTGCGGCAGAGTTGTGCAAACAGATGTTGGCCTATTCAGGCAAGGGAAGGTTCGTGGTCAAGGCCATAAACCTTTCGGGTATGGTGGAGGAAATTACCAAGCTTCTGGAGGTTTCGATTGCCAAAAGCGGGGTGCTCAAATTTCATCTGGCGGAAAACCTGCCAGCCGTGGAAGCTGATGCCGCGCAGTTGCAGCAGGTGATTATGAACTTGGTGATTAACGCATCCGATGCGATTGGCGAGAAGAGCGGGGTGATTTCGCTTTCCACCGGCATGATGCAGGTGGATCAGTCCTATCTGGAGGGGGCTTATGTTTCCGATGAGACTGAGCCGGGGTCGTTCGTCTTTTTGGAAGTGGCGGATACCGGCTGTGGCATGGATGAAGAAACACAAAGGAAGCTGTTTGATCCGTTCTTCACGACCAAATTCACCGGTCGTGGTTTGGGTATGAGCGCCGTGCTGGGGATTGTGCGCGGGCACCATGGGGCCATCAAGGTATATTCCGAAAAGGGGCAGGGGACGACATTCAAGGTGTTGTTGCCTGCATCGAGACATGCTGCCGTGGATGAAGAAGAACGGGAGGCGTGGGGCGATTGGTGTGGCATAGGAACAGTGTTGGTGGTGGATGACGAAAAAACCATACGTGAAACAGCGGCAATGATGCTCAGGGACATGGGGTTTACCACGCTGACGGCAGAAGATGGTGAACAGGGTGTGGAGGTTTACCGCAAGCATCAGAATAAAATCGTCGCGGTGCTGCTGGACATGACCATGCCGAAGCTGGACGGCAAGGGCTGTTTCCGGGAGATCAGGCGCATCAACAAGGATGTGCGGGTGGTATTGTCCAGCGGTTACAATGAGCAGGACACGACCAACCGTTTCGCCGGCCAGGGGTTAGCCGGGTTTATCCAGAAGCCGTATGCACCGGAGACTTTGCGGGCAATAATGAAGGAAGTGCTGGACAGGGACGCCCAATAGGGCATGGCTCACAATGGTTTGTACTCGCCGTTTATGAATTGATGTGATTCTGCTTGTTGTGATCGGGGGGATGCATGATATCTGATTCCGACATTGATAATCTCGAAGGGTGGCAAGGGGAAGGCACACTACTTATTGCGGATGACGAAAATGCGGTGCGTGCGATAGCCGGGAGAATGTGCGAACTCCTTGGTTTTGAAGTTCTGTATGCTGAAGACGGGATAGAAGCGTTGGATGTGTTTCGTAAGCATCATCAAAAAATAGCGAGCGTTTTGCTGGATATTACCATGCCACTGATGGATGGCATGGAGGTAATGCACAAGATGCGGGATATTGACCCGCATGTGCCCATTATCCTTGTGTCCGGATATAGCGAAATAGAAGTGGCACTGCTTGCCGATGAAGATCACCCGGACGGGTTTGTGCAAAAACCATTCCGGATACAATCTTTGAAAAACGCGCTGCTTCAGGTTTTGCAGAAGCCATAACTCCTCTTCTTATGTAGCTTTGCCGCCATGTGGCTTGCTGATTTTGATTACCATTTACCGGAAGCTTTGATTGCCAAACGACCGCCGGAGAAGCGCGATGCTTCGCGTCTACTGCATGTGCTGGATGACGGGTTTGCCGACCGTATGATTCGTGATTTGCCAGAACTGGTAAATCCCGGAGATGTGTGGGTGATCAACGACACCAGAGTGATTCCGGCGCGGCTTCTGGGGCAAAAGGAAAGTGGCGGCAAGGTGGAGTTGCTGTTGTTGGAACCTGCAGGCGAGGATGATGTCTGGCTGGCATGGGGGAAGTCGAATAAACCATTGAAGCCGGGCGTTGTGGTTGAAATAACCGACGAACTTTCCGCCGAGGTGCTGGCGCGGGATGGCAAGGAAGTCACGGTTCGCCTTCGGGCGGATGATGTATCCGCAGCCATCGAACAATACGGGCACATGCCCCTGCCGCCATATATTGACCGGCCGGACACCGAGGAAGACAAGGCTCGCTATCAGACGGTATTCGCCACAAACCCGGGCGCAGTGGCCGCACCTACGGCAGGCCTGCATCTGACAACGGCATTGATGCAGACAATGGAGCAGGCAGGGGCTGAATTCGTGCATGTCACGCTGCATGTCGGGCCCGGAACCTTTCAGCCGGTGCAGGCGGAACACATCGTTGATCATGTGATGCACGAAGAAAACTATGTGGTGCCGCTGAAAACGGCAGAGACGGTTAACCGGGCCAAAGGTGAAGGACGGCGAATTGTCACTGTGGGTACCACCAGCTTACGTACGTTGGAGGCAGCAGGTCAGACAGACGAATTACAAGCCGGAAGCGGACGCACAGGTTTGTTTATTACGCCCGGTTACCGATTTCGTATGGTGGATGCGTTGTTGACCAATTTTCACCTGCCACGTTCCACCCTGCTGATGTTGGTGTGTGCGTTGGCAGGCCGGAAACGTATTCTGGATGCGTATGCACATGCAATCAAAGCCCGATACCGTTTTTATTCCTATGGTGACGCGATGTTTGTTGATCACATGACTTCCGAAACTACTTTGAATATGGAATGATTGGCGGCCAAGCTAACAATATTCCAGGGGAGGAATTATGAACGCGGGAATGGATGTCTTTTTTCTGACCATGGGCGCAGCCATGGTGCTGGCGATGCATGCCGGGTTTGCTTTTCTGGAGGCGGGCACGGTGCGCAGGAAGAATCAGGTCAATGCGATGGTGCGGGTGTTGACCGATTTCGGGTTCTCCACCATTGCCTACTTCTTTATCGGTTACGGCATTGCCTATGGCACGTATTTTTTTGCACCGGTACCGGAATTAATGCAACTCGGTGGCAAATCCAATGCCTATGAACTGGTGCATTTTTTCTTTCTTCTGACTTTTGCCGCAGCCGTTCCCGCCATTATTTCGGGTGGGATCACCGAACGCATTCGTTTCTGGCCCAATGTGCTGGCTACGGTGGTGCTGGTTAGTTTGGTTTATCCTTTCTATGAAGGTTTGGTCTGGAACAGCAATTATGGGTTCCAGGCATGGTTGAACGGTATGTTTGGCGCGGAATTCCATGATTTTGCCGGTTCGGTGGTAGTGCATGCCATGGGCGGATTTCTGGCACTTGGGGCCGTAATCATGTTGGGCGCGCGCAAGGGGCGTTACAACAGGGACGGGCGTGTGAACGCCATTTTGCCTTCAAATATCCCGTATCTTGCTCTTGGCTCATGGATTTTATGCGTGGGATGGTTTGGATTCAATGTCATGAGCGCCGGGGTAGCAGGGGCTGCCTCCGGTCTGGTGGCAATCAATTCATTGCTAGCCATGGTCGGCGGTATGCTGACCGCACTTGTTGCGGGCAGGAACGACCCCGGGTTTGTTCACAATGGAGCGCTGGCGGGGCTGGTCGCCATCTGCGCCGGTTCGGATATTGTTCACCCGATTGGCGCATTGGCGATTGGCGGCGCGGCCGGCGTAATTTTCGTGTTCGGTTTCGAAATGATCCAGAACCGTTTGCGCATTGATGACGTGCTGGGCGTGGTTCCTTTGCATGGCGTATGCGGCGCATGGGGCGGCATAGCTGCCGGTATCTTTGGTTCCACTGCCATGGGGGGTGCTGGCGGTGTGATGTTTATGACGCAACTGCTTGGCACGTTGACCGGCGTGGGACTCGCTGTTGTTTCCGGTTTTGCAGTGTATGGCGCGATCAGGGCAGTTATGGGACTACGCCTCTCCGAGGAGGATGAATACCAGGGTGCCGACCTGGCCGTGCATCAGGTAGCGGCTTATCCCGAGGAGGACATGGCCTGATCCCGAAAACATTTTACCACGAAGGCACGAAGACACAAAGAGATATGAATAGACAAAAAGAACAGGTAGTTCTACGGACAGGCGGCATGACTCATGTTGCGATCTTGTCAAATGTTCCTTCTCTCTTTGTGCCTTCGTGCCTTCGTGGTTCAGCTTTGTTCTGTTTGGTTCCGGCTTGAAGATCATGATGGCGCAGGTTGCACCACAGGTAGGCGATGTGGCATTTAACACCGGACTGGTGCTGGATGTGATGCGGCGGGCGGAGTCCGCTGATTGCGATGTGCTGGCATTGCCGGAACTGGTGTTGGCCGGTTATCCGCCTGAGGATTTGCTGCTCAGGTCTTCATTCATGGATGCAGTGGAGCGTGCGGTAAGCCGGATCGTGGCAGCCAGCGAAAAAGCCGCTGTGGTGTTCGGTCATCCGCGGCGAACAGAAAATGGATTGCACAACAGCGCAACATTGGCGGCGGATGGAAAAGTGTTGGGAGTGTATGATAAACGGGCATTGCCTAACTATGGTGTATTCGATGAACGGCGCTATTTTTTACCAGGAACAGGCCCAGAGGTATTTTCTGTTCACGATTGGCGTATTGGTGTTGGTATTTGCGAGGATTTGTGGTCCGATACAGTGGCGGAAAAAACTGCAATGCAGGCCCGCGATGTTTTGATTAACCTGAATGCCTCTCCTTTTCATGTGGACAAGCAGATTGATCGTGAAGCGTTGATGAAAAAACGTGCGATTCATTTCGCTGTTCCGGTCATTTATGTGAATCAGGTAGGTGGGCAGGATGAAGTGGTGTTTGATGGTGGCAGCCATGCCGTAGACGCCACGGGGCAGATACTGACGCGTGCACCGTTGTTCGAATCGGCCGATGTGCTGGTGGATATCGCCGAACCATGTGGCAAGGTGGCTAAGACCCCTTCATCGATCGAGCAAATTCATCAGGCGCTGGTGCTGGGTGTGCGTGATTATGTGCGCCGCAACGGGGTCAGTCAGGTGGTGATCGGCCTTTCCGGCGGTATTGATTCGGCCGTGGTTGCGGCACTGGCCTGCGAGGCACTGGGTGCGGAGAATGTATTGGGAGTGCTGATGCCGTCACGTTTCTCCAGTGGCCATTCAGTCGGTGACGCCGGGGCGCTGGCGGAAAACCTGGGTATGGAGGTTGTAACGTTACCCATTCAGAATCCCGTTGTTTCGGTTGAGGCGTTGCTCGAAGCACCGTTCGAGCAGTGGGGTAAATCCGGGCCTGATGTCACCGAGGAGAATATTCAGGCGCGCATGCGCGGACTGCTGCTGATGGCGATTTCAAACAAGACCGGGCGCATGCTGTTATCCACGGGCAACAAGTCTGAAATGGCTGTCGGTTATGCTACGCTCTACGGCGATATGGCGGGTGGTTTTGCCGTACTCAAGGATGTATATAAAACACAGGTGTATGCACTGGCGAAGCATTTGAATCGCAAACGGGAAGTGGTTCCGCAACACACCATTGATAAGCCGCCTTCCGCCGAATTGCGTCCGGATCAGAAAGATTCGGATTCATTGCCGGATTATGAAACGCTCGATGCCATCTTGCAGGCTTATATCGAATTGGGGCAGAGTGTGGCCTCTATTGTGGCGCGGGGTTTTGATTTGGGCGAGGTCCACAGCATGATCCGCATGTTACATCTGGCGGAGTACAAGCGGCGGCAGGCCCCGCCGGGTGTGAAGATTACGCAAAAGGCATTTGGCCGTGACCGGCGCTATCCGATCACGCACGGGTTTCGTGAATGGGAGGAGGATGGGTGACAATGAGTGCGGATGAAAAGGAGCGTTCATGAAAAAAATTGAAGCGGTGATCAAGCCTTTCAAACTTGATGAGGTCAAGGATGCATTGAATGACATTGGCATTCATGGCTTGACCATGACGGAGGTCAAGGGGTTTGGAACACAGAAAGGACATACGGAGCTGTATCGTGGCGCTGAATATGTGGTGGATTTCCTACCCAAGGTCAAGGTGGAGGTTGTGGTCCCTGAGGAACGACTGGATGCAGCGGTGGATGCCATTATGAACGCTGCACGGACCGGAAAAATTGGCGATGGCAAGATATTTGTGCTTCCCGTGGAGCAGACGGTGCGCATTCGCACCGGTGAGCGTGATGAGGACGCATTGTAGCGCGGCACGGACGATTTTGAGGGTAGTGATTTAACGTAAAAAAAGGAGAGAAGTGATAATGAGTGATGCAATCAAAAATGCGATGGATATGGTGAAGGAGCACGAATGTGAATTCATCGATATCCGTTTTACCGATACCAAGGGCAAGTGGCAGCATGTCACCTTTCCGATTTCCGAGTTCAGCGAGGATTCCTTCGAGGAAGGCTTTGCCTTTGATGGTTCTTCGGTGGCCGGCTGGTGCGATATCAACAGTTCCGATATGGCGATCATTCCGGATCCCGCATCGGCCAAAATTGATCCGTTCGTTGAGGCGTCCACGCTGGTGTTGATCGGGGATATTATTGATCCGCTTACAGGTCAGGATTACAACCGATGCCCGCGTCAGGTAGCACATCGCGCCTTAAAATACATCCAGTCCGCGGGCATTGCCGATACGGCGTATTTCGGGCCTGAACTCGAGTTTTTTATCTTTGACAGTGTGACGCATTACAATGAAATGGGCGGATGCGGCTACAGGATTCAGTCCGAGGAAGCGGCATGGAACTCCAATGAAACCTTTGAAGGTATCAACACAGGCCATCGGCCCAGAGTGAAGGGTGGTTATTTCCCGGTGCCTCCGGTGGATTCCCTGTATGAGATTCGCAATGACATGTCACTGGTGATGACGGATCTGGGCATCCACATGGAATGTCACCACCATGAAGTGGCGACTGCCGGCCAGTGCGAAATGGCCATGCGTTTTGGCGAGCTGATTGATATTGCCGATCGCTCCCAATGGTACAAATACGTGGTGCATAATGTGGCCGATGCCCACGGCAAGACGGCAACCTTTATGCCGAAGCCGGTTTATGACGACAATGGCACCGGCATGCATACCCATCAGTCTATCTGGAAGGACGGCAAAAACCTGTTTGCCGGTGATAAATATGCCGGACTTACTCAGGAAGCGCTGTGGTATATCGGCGGCATCATCAAGCATGCCAAGGCGCTGTGCGCCTTTACCAACGCTTCGACGAACTCGTACAAGCGTCTGGTACCGGGTTTCGAAGCGCCGGTGATGCTGGCTTATTCGAACCGTAACCGCTCGGCTGCGATCCGTATCCCGGTTTCCCCTGATAAGGGACGCCGTATTGAGGTTCGTTTTCCGGATCCGACAGCCAATCCTTATCTGGCTTTCAGCGCCATGCTGATGGCCGGTCTGGACGGTATTGCCAACAAGATTGATCCGGGCGAAGCTGCAACCAAGAATCTGTATGACCTGCCGCCGGAGGAAGAAGCCCAGATTCCGACCGTTGCTCGTTCCTTCGAGGAAGCGCTCAATGCACTGGATGCTGACCACGATTTCCTCACGGTTGGTGGCGTCATGGACGACGACATGATCAATGCCTACATCTCGCTGAAGATGGAAGAAGTGGATCAGATGCGTTTACGCACCCATCCGTATGAACTGGATATGTACTATTCCGTTTGAGCTATAGCATGATCAGCCTTAAAGGCCGTCACGAATGTGGCGGCCTTTTTTTATGGTCATGAGAGCTACTTGCAAAACTCTGGGTGGATGAGCAGCAATCTTACTTCGTCGACCCTGAACAATCCACAAATCCTTTTATTATTGGCATGTTAAGGCCATAGATGGTAGATTACTATTCACAGTTTCGACTGTAAATCCACCAAAAATCTGGTAATTTATGCAACCAAAGAAACCCGAGACGCACGCTGATCTATTTCGATCCCGCCTTGATTCGATCCTGGATATGAACCATGCCCTGTGTCGTTTATCCAGGGAGATTGACTGGCCATCATTTGAACAGTCCTTCGGGACACTGTACTCCCCCGGAATTGGCCGCCCCGGTCTGCCGATTCGATTGATGGTAGGACTTCATTATCTGAAGCATGCCTATGGGGAAAGTGATGAGACAGTGATTGATCGCTGGCTGGAGAATCCATACTGGCAATACTTCTGCGGTTATGAGCTTTTCCAGCATAAATTTCCATTGCATCCGACAGCGTTGGTGAAATGGCGTAAGCGTATCGGTGAAGCGGGTATGGAGCGTTTGCTTGCGGAAACCATTGCCTGTGCAAGGCGCATGGGTGCTCTGACGCATCACGATGTTGCAAAGGTCAATGTGGATACGACCGTGCAGGAGAAGGCGATTGCCTTTCCGACGGATGCGCGGCTGTACCAGAAGATGCGTGTTGCTCTGGTGCGGGCAGCGAGGCGACAGAGCATTGAATTGAGGCAAACATGGTGGGCAAGAAGGCATTGGTGATGCAGGGCCGCTATGCCCACGCCAGGCAAATGAAACGGGCGGCGCGGGAAACACGGCGGCTGAAGACGTATCTGGGCCGAGTGGTGCGGGATATTCGCAGGAAAGCGGATCAACCCGGTGAAGAACTGAGCGAACTTCTTTCGCGTGCGAATCGCTTGCTTGAGCAGAAGCGGGACAGCAAGAACAAGCTGTATGCGGTACATGCGCCGGAGGTGGAGTGCATCGCCAAGGGGAAGGCGCACAAGCGTTATGAGTTTGGTTGCAAGGTGAGTATTGTCACCACATCAAAAAGAAACTGGATTGTTGGCATGCAGGCATTGCATGGCAACCCGTACGACGGGCACACGCTGGATAGAGCATTACAGCAAGCACACCGGCTGAGTGGTATGAAACCGAAGCAGGCTTTTGTGGATCAGGGATACAAGGGGTATGGTGTGGAAGGTGTGGAGGTGCATATCGTCGGGCGGCGACGGAAGAAGGCATCCAGGTCACTCAGGCGCTGGTTGAAACGCAGGAGCGCCGTTGAACCTGTGATCGGACACGTCAAACAGGATCATGGCATGAGCAGAAACCATCTCAAAGGCGCTGAAGGGGATCGAATCCATGCCCTGCTGTGCGGATGCGGGTTCAATATCAGCAAATTACTGGCGATCATCCTTTTTGCCCCGTTTTATATGGGATGCAGGCGCTTCTTCAACGTCTTCAACGGGTATATCTTCCGGGAACAACCATATCAGACGGCTGTTACAGCTTGATCTGTGATTTTTTCAGGGGCGACTA
>CAZEMN010000007.1:0-4725 GCA_964513335.1 uncultured Zetaproteobacteria bacterium
CTTTATTTCCTTGCGATGCATTCTTCTCGAGTCCCCGGCGACGGCCGGCGTTTCTCCTGACCCGGCTATACAGATTGTTGATAGTCAATTTGAGCGTTAATCCGCTCAATTTCAATTGCTTTTGTTTGTGCCCCTTTGAGTGCGGCCAATGCCGCAATCAATTCCAAATCATCCGGAGTATGCCCTATAGTGGAAATATAGGTATTTCGAATGGTCATAAGCCTTCGAGGTGTTACAATTTTTAGCAACTCTTCTATTGTATTTACTCCCCTGCTAAATAAAATTTTTAAAATAGAATTCAAGTTATTTAATGCGCACTGGACACCTACTTCCATCAGCACCTTTGGTAAATTCTCAAAAGTGAGCAGGTCAGAATTTTGATAGGTTGCAATCGCCTGATTATGAATCAGTTCCTCATACAATAAATTAAAATGTTCATCGATAGCACTAACGTCCATACTCAAAATCTGAAATCGCCGTTTTGCGGAAAAATGAGGTCTGTTTTCCGACTTATACGAGAGGACGTGTTCCAGTTCACTCCATAGTTCCTGGGCCAGTGTTCTCACTTGTATCTCGAAGTAGGGCCGTTCCTGTTCAGGAATAGAACTGTTTTTCAAGCGCACAGTATAATGAATCGACGAATAGCCACTTTCCTTGGTTTTCTGATTGATATGCGTCAAGCCGACCCGTCCGAGAAAGTCGGCGTTTAAATATGCTTCAGGAGGGTTCTCTTCAGATATTTCAAGCATATTTGAACTACGTAATTCACGGTCAATCAGCGGCAGTTGTGAGGAAAAATAGACAATTACCCGAGCCCCAATTGTATCATGCATTTGACGGAAACTGTGAGAGCAGAGTCCCTCCGGGAAACGATCCGATTTGCGAAAGATTTTATCCACCACTTTGTCAGGATGTTTAATACGGGTTAGTGCCATTCGTATTGGAGAAGGTGTAGCCACTCCTTTTCCCGTGGTATACTTTCTCCAATATTCGGGGTTTTCCCAACTACTCAAGATTTGTTTGATGTCATTATGCACAGGCTTTAAAACCTGCAATTCATAACGCTCGTATTCTACAAGGAACCTTTTCAGTTCATTGGTATATTTCATAAAAGTAATCCTTAAAGATGAACGACTCTATTCTTAATGAAATCCCATTCTCGACCGCGCAAGAATTCAGGGGATACAATTCATCACTTTGCTTCAACATCATCTCAAACTGCCAAACCACACCCACACCGTCAAAATAATTAGGGGTGGATTCCAAATCTATGGGGTCGGGTCTGCCATTGTATTCCGCTTGAAACAACACCCGGCCTTCTCAACTCACCGTAGCTCTGCCGTATTAGCGACAAACACCCTTCCGATGGGCAATTCGTACCACCAGAATCACCACCTGTTGCTCGTGAACCTCATATATCACCCGATAATCTCTAACCCTGATCCGGCGCAGGCCGGAAAGTTCGCCTTTTAGCGATTTCCCTATCCACGGATTCGCGGGAAGTTGCTCTATGGCAGAAATGATACGAATGCGTTCCGGCTTGTTGATGCGTCTCAGTTCGTTGAGCGCACTGGACTTAATTTGCAGCGAGAAGGTCACGTTTGGCCTGTTCCCAATTCAGCACTTCATCAGCGGGATCACGCAAACGATCGATAGCCGTATTCAAATCGTCGAAATCTTCCAGATAATGCTCAATAGACTTGCGAATAATATCCGCCCGCGAACGGTGTAATGTTTGTGCTGCATGGTCGATGGCTTCAACCATCTCATCCGGCAGGCGCGCTGTTATTTGGGACATTGTATCACCTCGCTTGATGTCAATGACATTACATTACTTCATTTGAGATTAGATTGCAATCATCCTGATCAAAACCACCCCTTTTCCTTGAACGACAGCACTTCGGTTCCGGCAATCAGGAAATGATCCAGCACCTTGATATCCAGTGGGGCGCAGGCCTCGACCATTCGCCGGGTTAAAGCAATATCCTCCTCGCTGGCATGGGGTGTTCCACCGGGATGGTTGTGAAAAATAACCATACCCTTGGCATCCAGTTCCAGCGCCCGCTTCATCAGATTGCGTGGATAAATCGCCGTACGGTCCACCGTGCCCTCAAACATAATCTGCGTGGCCAGATGGCGGTGTTGCTGATCGGTAAAGATAGCGCCAAAGCATTCCATGCCACGTGCCTGTACCAGAAACCTGAGATGATCCTTCACCTTGTCCGGCCGGTCGAAAACCTTCCGACCGGGCAGGTCGGAAGCCAGATAACGTAATTCCGCCTGCTTGATCAGGCTTAAAAATACCGCCGACTTCTCGCCCACGCCCTGTACCTGCGCCAGTTCGACCACCGGCGCGTCGAACACGCCGGCCAGGGTGCCAAAGGCATACAAGAGGCGTTTGGCGACCGGCTTCACATCGCTGCGCGGAATTGCGTAGGTCAACAATAGTTCAACCACTTCGTAGTCATGAAAGCCATCGAAACCATGCGCCGCAAAACGGGCGCGCAGGCGCTCGCGATGTCCTTTGACTGATTCATCCACCATACCCATGCCGCATTTATACACCGGACATGCCATATTGAACATCATCACAACAAACGCCATACTGGACACACAAATCATATGGAGTGCCGTATGTCTGATATTTTAAGTCCTGAAGAACTGGCGCGCTTCAACCGCCACATCATCCTGCCACAGGTGGGACTGGAAGGTCAGGAGAAACTTAAACTGGCGAAGGTGCTGTGCATCGGCACCGGCGGACTGGGGAGTCCGATAGCGCTCTACCTGTCCGCAGCAGGCATCGGCACCATCGGGCTGGTAGATTTCGATGTCGTGGATGAAAGCAACCTGCAACGCCAGATTGCCCATTTCACAACGGATGTGGGACGCCCCAAGGTGGAGAGCGCACGTGACAAGCTGCTTGGCATCAATCCATACCTGACGGTCGACCTGCACGGCGACGGCATTCGCCGCGATAATGTGCGCGACATTGTGCACGATTATGACATCGTGGTGGATGGCACGGATAACTTTCCGACCCGCTATCTGGTCAATGACGCTTGCGTGCTGGAAAACAAACCGTTGATTTACGCCTCCATCTTCCAGTTCGAAGGACAGGCCACCGTATTTCATTACAAGGATGGCCCCTGCTACCGCTGCCTGTATCCCGAGCCACCCCCACCGGGGCTGGTGCCTTCCTGCGCCGAGGGCGGCGTGCTGGGCGTGTTGCCCGGCGTAATTGGCCTCATTCAGGCCACCGAAACCATCAAGATTATTCTGGGTCAGGGCTCAACACTGACTGGTCGGCTGCTCTTGTATGATGCCATGGATATGAAATTCCGCGAGGTTAAATTACGCCGCGATCCCGCCTGCCCTGCCTGTGGCGAGAACCCCACCATCCATGAGGTGGTGGAATACGAACAATTCTGCGGCCTGCCGCCAACGGAAGCAAAAGAGGAGGAAGAAATTCTGGCTGAAGATGATATTACCCCTGCTCAACTGAAACAGATGCGGGATGAAAATCCCGACCTGTATGTGCTGGATGTGCGCGAACCGCATGAAGTCGCTATTTGCCGCATCGAAGGCACTTGGGAGATACCGCTGGGGCAACTTCCGCAACACTTTGCCGAAGTGCCAAAGGATCAGGACGTGGTGGTGCACTGCAAGCTGGGCGGTCGCTCGGCCCAGGCGGTGGAGTTTCTCAAATCGCAGGGATACACAAACGTGAAAAATCTGGCTGGCGGCATCATTCGCTGGATTGATGATGTGGATGATTCGTTGAATAAATACTGACCCGAACAGGCAGAATACAAAAGCACTTTCCAGCGCTTTAATCAAGCCATGCTCTAACTTCTGGAATTGATGGCCTTAGATACCCTGCTCTTCAACACCATATCAACAATTGATGTGGTAAACACCGCTACAAACATCGTAGCAAATATCAGACGTTTCTTCATATTTGCCTCCTTTGCTTCAATATCCTCGGGCAATCAAGAGCGGTTTTAGTACTAAGTTTCATTTGACCATAATGAAATCCACAAATTTTCACTGTGACTTGCATCACAAAATTATGAAATGATTTAGCTGTTTTTGAATGAATTGATGCATGTATCATGCGCAGATGAAAAGCGGACAACATTTCCCCGTATTTGAATGGCTGGGTCGACAACCGTACAAACCTGTGTGGCAGCGGATGCAGCTGCGGGCCAAAACAATTGCAGATAAAAAGACGGAGGAAATTATCTGGAGTTGCGAGCATGATCCGGTCTATACAACCGGCCTGCGCGGCGTGGATAATCGACTCGAAAGAAAACTGCCAGCGCCGTTCATTGCAACCGACCGTGGCGGCGAAACGACTTTCCACGGTCCCGGTCAACTGCTGTTCTATCCCGTCATCGATTTGCGCAAGCGCGGACTGGCCGTGAAACAATACGTGCATCTGCTGGAACAATCATGCATGGACACCCTGACCAGCCTTGGAGTGACATCGGAAAGGCGCAATGGATTCCCCGGCATATGGACGGAGCATGGAAAAATTGCAGCACTGGGTATCCGTGTAGCAAAAGGGGTTGCTTACCACGGCATGGCGTTGAATGTATCGGTTGAATCCCGCTGGTTTGCCGCCATCAATCCCTGTGGTATCGGTAAAGTGGCAACCAATTTGTCATCATTCTGTACGCCGCCGATGCTATGCGAACTGGCGAAGACATGGTATGCTCATTTTAG